>CAYQMY010000049.1:0-11558 GCA_964418735.1 uncultured Oscillospiraceae bacterium
CGCTTGGTGGATGGGAAGTGGAATAGGGAAGGGGGCGGCTGAGGCCGCCCCGTTAATACAAAAAGAACTGTTCACTGGGATTAGCATATCAGCAAGGAGAAGCGCGTGAACCGTCCACTTGCTTGCAAAGCGTGGACTAAATTTACTGTGTTGCGTGCCATATGATATTTATCGGAATACTTTTGCCCCAAACCGAACTGTAATTTTTAATTTTCAGCGGCTTTCCATCATATAAGTTATTCACTATAAAAATATTGTTTATACTCTTTGCGTAGAATAAAACCTTACTGTTGTCTACTATTGAAAGCTCAAAGAAAGGGATATCGTTCTCGTTCTCTTTGTAATTATATATTCTTCTAAAAGTTGAATTTCTAATAGTTTTAATCACAGTATCCTTCTGACCAATATTACCTATGTACCGCTTTTCATATGGTTGTTTTTCTTGCGTATATCCTCTGATTACAATTTCCCATTTATAATCCCTGTATTCTTCAAGCATCTGCGCAATTTTAAAACCGTTAAGATTTATATAACTATATGCAGCAATAATTGATATAAGCGGTAGAAATATGCAAATAAATTTAATCCAGTTACGTTTTGTCAACTTCTTTTCCATATTAACCTCCGTTTCTTATTATATAATATACTACAACAAACGAATATTTGCACTTTTTCGGTTCGGATGTTATCTTATTTTTTTCAATCTAAAAACTCTATTTACTGTTTAAAAATTACACTTAAGTTACATTCCGCTACTGATAAGACCTACGCTTAAAGCGTAGGTCTTATCAGTAGCTATTAGAAAATTAAGGTTCTAAGATCATAAGCGGGTTTAAATTACGGTACAAACCTAGTGCTAGATCCGAACGTACTATTTCCAGCGTTAATGTTAATAGAAGGATACCCAGGCCATCCATAATGGCATGTATAAGTAATATAGTTAGGATCATCATTTAAATTATAGCCGTAAGCAACCACTGCGTGAAATATATTACTGCCGCCTTGAGGATTATATAAATCACCGAATAATATAACAGGACGCTCGGCATCAATTTCAACATTGGCGTTATAATAGCCAAGTGCAAAGTATGAACTACCACCCACGCTGTAATCATATACATACCTGTTTAGAACACCGCAGATTGCTAAACCAGTTGTTGAGTAACCATATCCAAGGTTACTTCCCAAATATATCAAATCGTAAGTAAGAGCAGTTGAGTCTATGGTTTCATGCCAGCTTGGCAATGTTATTTCCGAACGTGCGTCATCCCAGTATTTAAGTACTAAATTTGCTGCATTGTAACCACATACGTTCCAGTCCAAATATCCAAAACCATCGCTTAAATTCGAGAACCATGAAGAATTAGTAACCCATGAAGGAGGAGTATATGTAGCGGAGGCAGTTGTCTTGATTGAAGGCTCCAGTGTTGCTGAGGCAGTTGTTTTAACAGAAGGCTCCAGTTTTGCTGTGGCAGTTGTTTTGGGAGAAGCTTTAGCCATTATAGATTCTTTCATTGATTCTTCACTTAAAGTTCCTTTAAAAAAGTTGCAAACATTTTCAACTTTGTTAGAACTATAATCTGAAAAAACTTTTGCGCTTTTTTCTTTTGCCAGTGAAATAGTCTCAGCGTTAATTACTTCATCTTTTTTAAATGGGTGATTATATTCCCCGGTTTTTGTATCGGACTTAATATAGTAAAATGTGGGGCCTACATAGAATAATCCTTCGTCAGAACCTTTGTATGGGGAAACTGATTCCGTTGTATACTCAATTAATCGACCTGACTCTGGTAGAATAATAAAGTAACCTGTTGGTGAACACTCGGCAAGTTTATAAACATTGCCATCAAAATCATTTAGTGTTTTTATTTTATCTACTATTATATTTGCGCCTAGAGCTTTGATTTTTATCTCAACAAATTTTTGTATAAAAGTATCAAGTTTTTCACTAGCTATGGGTTTATTTGAAATTGTTTCTGAGTCTATTGCTCCCGCAGAAATGGACAAAATCATTGCAATGGACAGGATAGTACAAAACAAACGTTTAAACTTTTTCATAACAATACTCCTTATTAATTTTTTATTCTTCTGTATTAGTTCCTCGTTTTACTATTTAATTAATTACATAATACCACATTGTGGGAGGGGGGCAATACGAATAGTATACAAACTTTTAGCATATTATTTGATTGAATTGCATAATGTTGTATTATTTGACTACAAAAGGAAACTGTAAGATTGCGTTTACGAGAAGATTTTGCGGAGGGAAACGGAGGGGAAATTGAGATGTTCAAGGCGAACGCCTGCGGGGGAGAGGGGGGATGGGAGCAAGAAATATAAGCGCGGCAAGGGTTTTGGAGCCTTGCCGCGCTTTTTTTATGGCTTGTTTTGTCGGGTACAAAATTCGGAATGTGTGTGCTATGATTTAAACGTAAACTAAACAGGAAAAAGCTGCGAAACGGTTCGTCCAAGTTAAAGGATGAGCCGTTTCGGGTTTTTTAAAATGAAAAATTGGGAGGTTAGTATGGAGGGCTTTGCGCTTACGGCGGTTATTTTTATTTCGACGCTATGTCTTGCGGTGTCGGTTGCGGCGCTTTTTTGTCTGAGGGATGTTTTGGGTTTGCTGGGTGAGATTTCGGAAGAGTTTGATTATCTGTGGGAGCTGGAGGGCTTTTCGGCTGAGATTTCTAAGCCAATTAAGGACAGCGATGGAGCGGGGGCGGAGGATGAAGCGGAGGAGAAACGGCGGACAGAGCAGAAACGCTGGGACGAGGGTATTGCGAATCTACTGAGCTTTAATGCTGGCAAGGGGAAATGATATGAACGAGATGAAAAATAAGGGCAGGGGTTCGGAGGGTCTTTTTCGCAGGGTGTGGAAGGATTATGAGAGCGGCGTTAGCTACAAATCGAGAATAAACCTTTACGACACCGTGGAGAACAACGAGAACTTTTTTATCGGAAAGCAGTGGGAGGGCGTGCAGTCGAACGGGCTTCCGACGCCGGTATTTAACTTTTTAAAGCGCGTTACGCTCTTTACTGTTTCGTCTATTTCCAGCAGCAGCCTCAAAATAAACGCCGCGCCGATTTCGAGCGCTTCAATGCTTAAAGTGGAGGACATGCTGTCTGAGGTTTTAAACGCGGAGTTTGAAAGTATTTTTGAAAGAAACGGCATTATGAGCATGATACGCGAGTTCGTGAGGAACGCGGCGGTGGACGGCGACGGGGCGATGCACACATACTTTGAGCCTGACGCCGAGATCGGGCAGAAGGCAAGGGGTGCGATAAGGACTGAAATAATTGAGAACACCAGGGTCTTCTTCGGGAATCCCAACGACAAGAGCGTTCAGAAGCAGCCTTACATTATTATTTCTGCGCGAAGAATGGCAGACGAGGTCAGAGAGCGAGCAAGGGAAAACGGCTGCCCTGAATGGGAGTCCGTAGTGCCCGATTCGGGGGACATGAGTGTTAGCCAAAACGTCGAGGGTGATGGCAGGACGACTGTTTTGCTGCGGTATCGAAGGGATAGAAAGACGGGGAGGATACTCGCGTACGAGTGCACAAAGGATGCCGAAATACGCCCTGAGTGGGACACGGGGCTTTCGATGTACCCGATTTCCTGGCTTTGCTGGGACTATGTTCAGGACTGCTACCACGGTCAGGCGCTGATTACGGGTTTGATACCGAATCAGATATTCGTGAACAAGCTTTTTGCGATGGCGATGATTTCGCTGATGACCACGGCCTACCCGAAAATCGTTTACGACAAGACCCGCGTTTCGAAGTGGGACAGCAGGGTCGGCGCGGCGATAGGGATAAACGGCGGCGATGTAAACAATGTTGCGAAGATTATAGACCCCGCGGCGGTTTCGCCGCAGATTTCGCAGTTTATCAATCTTGCCGTCGATTACACACAGACGTTTTTGGGCGCGACGCCCTCGGCGCTCGGCGACGTAAACCCCGACAACTCTTCGGCGATACTTGCGCTTCAGAGGGCTTCGGGAGTTCCGCTTGAGATAACAAAGCAGAACCTTTACCAGTGCATAGAGGAGCTGGGGCGCATTTATCTGGATTTTATGAAGAGCTATTACGGGCTTCGCTATGTTAAGGTGAGCGGCGGGGATGGCGCTTCTGAATGGGCGGCCTTCGACTTCGGCAGGATAGGCGATATGCCGATGAGCCTGAAGCTCGACGTCGGCGCGTCCGCTTACTGGAGCGAGATAGCGTCATTGCAGACGCTCGACAATCTGCTTAGGCAGGGAAAAATTGATGCTGCGGATTATCTTGAGCGGTTGCCGGAAGGGTATATTTCGAAAAAGCAGGAGCTTATTGAGAGGCTTAAGGCAGGGGACGTTTCCGATTAAATAAGGGATTACAAAAGGCAACGCCGCATAATTCTAAGTGCGGGATTGCGCAGTCGGATTTTTTGTCAAATTGGCGAAAAATAAGCACGCAAGAGCGTGCTTAGAATTGTGAGGTGTTGCCTAAGAAACAAAACACTGGAAGGGGATAGCCCCTTCCAGTATGTAAAAAACCCCATTTAATTATTTGTACGAGCTATGGATAGCTGATATTTATCTCCGTCAATAAGGGACACGACCAGGTTACCATCTATGGCGAACACATCGTCTATTGCGCTTATGTCGTCTATGTACAGTAACAATGCCTCATATATAACCTCGAATACATCTATGCTGTTCATTGTGCTTACCACCTTTCTTTGATATTTAACAGGCTGACAGCTCTTAGTAATGAAACGGCTTGCATCTTTTCGGGTTACCGGCAGTCTTTCACTGACAGTGCCTAACTGGCAGTTTTTAAAGATTTCACTCCCTTTCAAAATGTACGGAACGATCTTGTTGTTAAATTATGGGGGCCCTGACATTATAATACCATACTTTCCAGAAATTACAAGAGAAATATTCATATTTTTTGTAAAATATTTACTTTTGTATATTTTTTACACTATTTATACATTTTGCGTATTAATTTAGGCTTAAAAAGTTGTAACCGAGGTAAAGAAATGGCGAAAAAGAACGTTTTTGGGCGCTCCACAGAGGAAATTGAGGAACAGGTGGAGCAATACTTTGCCGAATGCGAGGAGAATTCGCGCAAACCTACGGCGGCCGGACTTTGCGTAAGGCTCGGCGTCACTGTCAATGAGTTTATGAGCATTCTCAGCGGGAGAGACAAGGCGGGCTACGCAAAGGCGCTTCGCATGGCTCAGCTCAGGCTTATAGACGACATAGAGCAGCGGACGGACAGTATGAGTGTTTCTAGAGCAAAGCTGCCGGTCTACACGCTTGACCAAAGCGGAGAAGCGGGCGGTGTAACCGTCAAAATTGTGCTCGGCGGAATCGGCAAGGGAGAGAAACCCTTTGATTAAGGGAAAATGAAGTTGGACAGGGCAGACCAGCCTGTACATAAAAAATCGCCCGACCATAGGCGAGGGGAGAATGAGGATGGAAGAAAAAGGAGATTTTGGACACGGCGGCGGAAAACTGGAGCGGCGAAGGATGGTACGAATGCGCACCTAGCGGCTTACAGCAAGCGGAAGGCGTATCGGCGGAAGAGGACTCGTTTGCCTTCGCGGGCAGTGTCAGCGAGGATGTGGGCGCAGATGATGTCGCAAGCGAAGCAGAAGGGCTTTTTACGCTGAAGCATCTTGACAGGACGCTGAACGTCGGCAGAGACGAGGTTATTAAGCTCGCGCAGAAGGGTCTTGACTACGACAGGGTTAAAGCCAAGTATTCGGAGCTGAGCGAGCAGAAAAACCAAGGCTCAAACGCGCAGGAGGTTTCGCAGGAGGTTTTGACGGATGAGGACGGTGAGGCTTCCACCAGAGCAAAGCGAGACGCGGAGTTTAGCGAGTTTATCGAGCGGATGCCGGAGGTGTCGGCAGAAGATATCCCGCGAGAGGTCTGGGCTGAGGTAGCCGAGGGGAAAAGCCTTCTTATGGCCTACGCTCTGCACGAAAACGGGAGGCTTAAGGCGGAGCTTTCAGCGCTGCGGCAGAATCGGAGCAACAGGGAGGCAAGCGTATCCTCGCGCTCCAGCGAGGGAAGCGGCATAAAGCTCGGGGAGCTCGAAAGGCTCTGGTACGCGGAGGACTGACCGCAGAGCTTATTGCTTAATTAGGCTGCCGAGACAAAATAGGTTTTCTGCCAAAGAACAAATGTGAATGCCCAAAGTAACCATTGATACTATCCGGCGTCGCCGGATTGGTGGGAATAACATCGCCAATCGAGGAAAAAAAGCGCAGGAATAATGGGTTTGTTTCAAGCTTTTTTAACGAAGAGTGGAGGTATTAGTCCAGCTAAGATGGTGATGTCGGATAGTATCAGTGGTTACACAAGGGCGGAAAGGAAAAAATATGTCGGTTAATCTTACTACAAAATATGTGCCGCTCGTAGATGAGCGATTCAAGCTTTTTTCAATCACGGAGAGGTTTGCGGGCAAGAAGTATGAGTTCGACGGCGCTCAGAGCATTAAGATTTACTCAGTTGACGCGGTTAGCCTGAACGACTACAACCGAACAGCGTCTGGTGGGCGCTTTGGAGCTGTCAGCGAGCTGGGCGACGCAGTTCAGACACTTACGCTTACTCAGGACAAGTCCTTCACCTTCTCGATTGACCACGGCAACCCCGCAGATCAGGTCAACTTCAAGCACTGCAACGAGCAGCTTAAGTCAAACTGGGACGAGGTCTGCACTCCCGCTATCGACCAGTACCGCTTTAAGAAGTGGGCAAACGGCGCGGGGCTTGGGCTTTTGAACACGACAGCGCTCACAAAGGACACTGTAATCGCCGCGATAATGGCGGCTTCGGCGGCAATGAGCGAAAAGCTTGTTCCAAAGAAAAACAGGGTAATCTTTATCAATGAGTCGGTATACCTGCTGACAAAGCTCGCAAGCGAGGTTATAGGGATTGATACGCTCGGTGCAAACGCCATTGAAAACGGCGTTGTGGGCTACATAGACGGCATGGCGATAGTTCCGGTGCCCGCATCCTATTTCCCATCAGCGGATGTCAACTTTGTCATTAAGTACAAGGACTCAACGGTCGATCCGATCAAGCTTAAGACTATGCGCGTTCAGAAAAACCCGGTCGGCTACGACGCCGACATCGGAGAATGCCGCTTTTATCACGACAGCTTTGTTCTCGACAATAAGATTTGCGGCATATATGTCCACGCCAAGGGCACTATGGCGGCGCTGCCTACGGCCACGGGTACAAGCAGCATTACGCTCGCCTGCGCGACTGGCTCTGCTGTAATCAAATACACCACCGACGGCTCGAATCCCAAGACATCAAGCACTGCGTCTGTATACTCGACTGCGCTGACTCCGGCATCAGGAACTAAAATTCGATTCTTCGCATCGGTTTCCGGAGGCATTAACAGCCCCGTGGCTGAACTGACTGTGGCTTAAGAGCAGGCAAGCGGGCTATGGGGCGGGGGGAGACAACCGCCCCAAGCACGCAGGAGAAAAGGAGTGATAAAATGGCGACTACGGCACAGGAGGTATTTGACGCCGCGATGGGCTTAATGGGGGAGGTCGAGACCTCTACAGGCGATACGGACACCGCTGATACGGCGCAGTACAAGGCAAAAACGCTTTTTATCCTAAATGTGCTGCTCGGCGAGGTGTATCCATACTCCGATACCTACGAATCGTCAGGCGGAAAGCGTCCGGCATGTGCGGCTGTTACAGATTTCGCCGGCGCTGTTCCTGTAGACGATGTTATTGCGCGAACAATACTTCCCTATGGGCTCGCGTCTGAGCTTCTGCTCGAGGAAGACCCTGCGCTTGCTTCATATTTCCGCCAGCGGTTTGATGAGCTGATCGTTCGACTTGGAAGCGGGGTGCCGGGGGTGTTTGAACAAATAGGCGATGTTTACGGAATTGCGGAGCTAGGCGAATTCGGGAGGTGGTGAGATTGGCGAGAATAATATCAAGCGAGGAAAAGGTTTTCGGAATCAAAACCTGGCTTGGGCTTAATGAAAACCCTGATGGAGATACAAACCTCAAAATGGGTGAGGCAGCCTCAATGTCTAATTTCCGGGTTACCGACGACGGAAGCCTGCAGGTAAGGCCGGGGTCTGCAAATGTAGCGGGGCTGCTTTCCGCGTATACCATTTCTACCGCAGAGGCTAAGACAGTGGTAAAAACCGATACAAATTATGCGACAAGCTCGTTTACCGCATATCCAACAATCAACGTCAGCGAGGGCGGTATATTGTCGCTTTCGGGAACGCCTGTTACGATAAATCAGGGTAATATATCAAGCTATACCACCTATTACTGCCAAATCAACGGCAAGTATTACAAGGTCGGAACACTGACAAAGGTTGCGCCGTCTAGCGGTCAGCCTGTTGCAGGTGGTACGGTGTATATAGACACTTCAAAGCCTATAGTATTTCGGTATGTGCAAATTTCAACAACTCTTTATTCTGGCGCACAAGTTTTAAGCGGAGTCGTAAGCGGATATGGCACGCCGACAACCTACGATTGGAACGCCTTTTATTACAACACCGTTCCTGATGGCGCATATGGGATTGGACTTGACGGTAGATTTTATTCATACTACGGGCGTGGATATGGTAATGACGCTTGGATTCTAAACGGCTACCCTGTTTCGTTTGTCGGAAACGACACCTACAATTGGGAGTTTTACGAGGTAACTGCCACAACGACTTCAAGCGACGTTGCGGTAAAAGGTATATGGTCTGGCTATATCGGCGGTACTGAATACATCGTCGCCGCTTGCAACGGTCACTTGTGGAGTTTGTCGGAAACTAACGGCGTATGGACTAAAACCGATATCGGCACGATTGACACAACGGACAAGGTCCTGCTTTTCGGATTCGGGAACAAGCTTTACATTCTCGATGGTGACGATTACAAGTCATGGGATGGTACAACTCTTTCAAGCGTGACGGGATATGCGCCGATAGTCGCTACGGCTACACCTCCGGAGGGAGGCGGTACGCTCTTGGAGCAGGTCAACAAGCTGACAGGCGCAAAGCGGCAGAGGTTTTCTCCAGATGGTACTTCTACTGTATTTAAGCTTTCCGAAGCAGCGATAGCCAGCGTCGATTGGGTGAAGCTCGGCGGCGTAACGCAGACCTTGACAACGCAATACAGTGTGAGTCTATCCAGCGGAACAGTGACTTTTGTGACCGCTCCGACAGCGGGCGTAAACACGGTGGAAATCAAGTGGACAAAGGGGAGTGGCAGCAGATCTGAAGTATTAGGCATGCGCTACTGCGAGTTTTATAACGGGGCAAATGATACGAGAGTGTTTTTGTACGGAGACGGCGCAAACACTTCACTTTACAGCGGTCTCAACGAGGAGGGGAGGCCAAGTGCCGAATACTTCCCTGACCTTAATGTGCTGTCCGTTGGGGATTCCAACACACCGATTACAAGCATGGTGAGGCACTATAACCGCCTGTTGGCTTTCAAAGAGGACAGCGCATACAGTATCTACTACGATACTATCACGCTTGAGGACGGCTCTGTTACCGCGGGGTTTTATGTGACGCCGATAAACAGAGGCATAGGAAACGCGGCCTGCGGGCAAGCCTGTCTTGTTGAAAACAAGCCGAGAACACTCGACGGGCGGTCAATTTACGAGTGGGTTTCAAGCGGAACGACGCTGACGGGAGACCAGAGGAACGCACAGCGCATTTCGCAGAGGGTCGAGCAGACGCTTAGCTCCTTCGACATTCCAAGTGCCGTGACGTATTTTGACAAGATAAATCACGAGTATTATGTTGTGCAAAGCGGTACGGCGCTGGTCAATAACACGGAAAACGACACCTGGTACGTTTACAGGGATTTTCCCGCGGTCTGCATTATTGTTTATAAGGATGAAGTTTATTTTGGGACGGACACAGGCTATATTCGGCGCTTTTCAAGGGATTACTTGAGCGACAACGGTACCCCAATTGCGGCCTTTTGGGAAAGCGGTTCAATGGACTTCGGGGCCAATTTCAGGCGCAAGTATTCCCCTATGCTGTGGATTGGGCTGAAGCCTGAGCATAACGCGGGAATTGACGTAAGCGTTGCGACAAACGAGGGGCGCAGCTGCGCGGACGAAGGACAGGTAAAGGGCTGTACGCGAAGGCTAATGAGCGGAAGCCTGAGCTTTCTCGATATAGACTTTTCTAAATTCTCGTTCGGCACAGGTGAAAAACCGAGAATAAGGCGGCTTAAGCTAAGAGTCAGGGATTTTACATATTACAAGCTTAGCTTAAGCTCAATTGCCGGTTCTACTGCTACGATTCTAGGTGCCGAAATCAGGGTGAGATATTCGGGAAACGTGAAGTAAAAATTCTAGGGGGTATCCATACCCCCTAACAAACTTCTAACTATTTAATCAATCGAAAGGAGTGAGGGAAAAATGGCGATTACAAAAATAACTGCAGACCTGAGCTTTATATCTAAGCTGGACAACGAGCCGAGTGAGGACTCGGGAATGACAGCTTCGGCGCTTAAGGCGAGGTTCGACGCGGGCAGCAATGCCTTGAAAGCGTTTATAAACGAAACTCTGATTCCGGAGCTGGAGGCAGCTCTCATAGAAAAGCTTGGTTTGAGCGCGCTTCAAACAGCTGTGGAAGACGCGCTTTCTATAGCTAAGGCATCCGGACAATTCGACGGACCCTCGGCCTATGAATCTGCGGCTGAGAGAGGCTACACCGGTACGGAGGCAGAGTTTTACAATATTCTCACAAGCGGAATAAGAACCGCGTCCGCCGTGCTCTCTGTTTCGGGATGGTCGGGAACCGAGCAAACAATCAGCGCAACCGGCGTTACGGCTTCAAACACTGTTATTGTTACGCCTGCGCCTGCGTCTCAGGCGGCTTATGTCGGCTCAGGCACGACCTGCATAGAGCAGGGAAGCGGGACTTTAACGTTTGAATGCTCAGCGACTCCGACCGAGGACATTGCGGTAAATATTCTTGTTTCGGGGGTGGGCTCGTGATTATCAACCAGACCGCTGCCAGCATAGAAGGAGCAGGGGAGTTCAGGGTTCGATTTATTGACTTTGACGGCAGAGTTTTACGCACAAGCAGGGTTAACGGCGGAGGGGCTGTAGCTCTGCCTAATGCCCCCGTGCACGAGGGGCTTATATTCCAGGGCTGGAATGTAAGTGCACAGCAACTTTCAAACGTCACGCAGGATATCGATGCCGGAGCGGCATACACCACCTCGGACGGAAAAACAAGGCTTTATATAAGGCTTAGCACGCTTTCGGGACTTACTCTCACGCTCTATCTCGGCAAATCCGACGGTTCGCAGCTGCAGATCGATTGGGGAGACACAAGCTCGGAAAGTGTCAGCACCAGCGGCGCGCTTAGTGCAAGCCATAGCTATGCTGAGGCCGGGGACTATACGGTTGCGCTCAGCATTTCCGGCGACGGAACATACACCATCGGGGACGGCACGGTAACAGCTGTTGGGGGGAGTACTCAGAGTATTCGAAACACGCTGACGGGAGCTCATATCGGTACGGGTGTTACGGGCATAAGCAATATGGGCTTTAACGGCTGCCAGT
>CAYQMY010000050.1:0-11218 GCA_964418735.1 uncultured Oscillospiraceae bacterium
CAGCCCGCGCAAATCGTGCGCGACCGGGGGTATCGCGGCGTAAGCTGCGTATCTAGGGGGCATGGATGCCCCCTAGAAGATAGCCCGACGGTTTTATTATTTGATATTATGCGTTTTGTACTGATTTCTTCTTTTTAATTCTAGTGATTAGCAGTCCCGTCGCCCCAGCGAGCGCGAAGGTCATTGCACCTCCCAGTATGCCCGCGACAGATGTTCCTGCGTTAGACCCTTCTTCACCGGCCGAAGAAAAATTATAATCAGGCATAAAAGCCGTTTTTTCCTGAACCCCAGCCGCGCCTTCGTGTGCTTCGGTCTTTGCTTCAAGCTCAGCCGTACCCGCGGTATTAATCATTGCCCATTCAAGTCCGTCCGGATTTGAGGACGCAAGCCATGACAGCGCGCCGCCGGTGACTATCGTGGCTACTATGAGTACTGCGGCAACCTTTTTGACCGATACGCTGCTCTTAATAGGATTGCGTGAAATTGAGCTCTCGAGTATCTCCGGCCTCATTTTGTATACAAAGCAAATTATCGCGGAGCTAACTATTCCTTCTACAAGACCTATGGCAAGATGTATCGGCTGCATCAAAAGCAAGAATGTCCTAAACGGAAGCTCCGTTACTCCCGAAGCGAGAGTTTGAAGCACAACGCCAAACGCGCCTAGCTGAAGCCCAATGACGACGGATAGAATAGAGGCCACTGTAATGCGCTTATAGCTAAATCCTTTTTTGACTAGAGGCCTGAAAACGAGCGGATAAATAACAAGACAGGGTATTACGCCCATGTTGAAAATATTGCTGCCGAGAGCGAGCAGACCGCCGTCAGCGAAAAACAGACACTGAATTATCAGAACAGCCGCTATCGAAAGCATCGAGGGAAATGCGCCGAGCATCGCGGCAAGCAGTATACCGCCTCCGATATGCCCGCTAGAACCGGTTGCGGGAATCGTAAAATTTATCATTTGCGCCGCAAAAACGAAGGCGCCCGAAACGGCCATTATTGGGAGCTTCTTCTCGCCAAGCTCATCTTTTTGTACCTTTGCCGCAGAGTAAGCGACCGCCGCCGCGCTGACCGCGAGCATTGTTCCGCCCACTGCGGGTGATAAAAGAGCGTCTGCCATGTGCATATTTCTTACCTCCAAGAGTTTAGTTGTAGATTATAAATCGATTATAATTTATCGATATCACTGCCGCAACCCCGGTGGGGGGATAATTTTTGAAGCATAATTATATTTTACAAAAGAATAATTAAAAAACGCAAAAATCTGTTAACCGCTATTAATATTACCAGTATAAATAAACAATATAAAGCTAAAATATAAACGTCCTGCAAAGGCGGGACAAGCGGATTTTGTTCTTTGCTGCGATAGCAATTTCTTTGATAATTTTTGAGGAGGAATTGAGATGAGCGGAAGGCACAGTATGATGTCCGAAAATTTAAAGGCAGAGATAGCCAAAGAACTTGGCGTTTACGAAACCGTCAAAAACAGAGGCTGGGGCGATGTTTCGTCCAGGGACTGCGGCAATATTGTAAGAAAAGCGATTGAAATGGCGGAACGCAACGTCGGCAGCGGTTAACGTTACTGATGATTTATGATTTCGCCAAGGGGGAGAGACTTTCGTCTCTCCCCCTTTTCTAATAAACGAAAAACCTTGCCTTGTAATATAATAATACAGATAGTTGTTTGTTTATAAATATACGAGGTAAAAGCATGTTTGAACAATATAAAAACCTAGGCGAACTAAGCTTAATCAAGGATAAGGTTGTAGATATACCGATAGAATTATATGAATCGCAGAGTGGAAAGTATTTCATCGGCTATGCCGACGAAATGACTCTCGGAAAAGGTACAAGCGCATGGGCAAGGCTGTACAATCCCAAAAATTCCGGCGTAATTCTTCACGTCAACGTCTGGACGGTTACGGATATTTCCCAGTCTCCATTTCGTGCGCAGTTCTGGTTCAACGCAATTGCTCCGGGTTCGTACTCCGACTCCGAGCTTACAACTCCATCAAATACTGCAATCAGGCCGCTTCCAGTTCCCAAAATAAAGCTTCAGCTTGCGTCGAATGTGACTGAGGAGCCCTACGGCGGGGTAAAGGCATTTGTAAGACGAGGAGAGCCGGGCACCACGCTTGTGGACACAGAGAATGGAAAGCTTATATTCCCTCCTGGCGGCTCGTTTTTAGTCTATTTAGTGTCTGCTGAACAATTCGCCAAAACGAATTGTTCTTTAAAATGAAAACAAATTGTTTCATTTTAATGGCTTAAATGCGTGAAATCACGCATTTAAGCAAGCAGACAGCTAATCAATGTGCGAATTGAATGGTGCTGCTTCGCGGCGCCATTCAATCAAGTGCAAGGTTTTTGAGCATATTTGCTCAAAAACCTTGCACTTGAACAAAGCCAAATTGCGTTGAAATGCTTGTATTTCAACGCTTTGAGCTTTGTTCAGCGCACATTATTTATCAGTTTCCGAAGACATCGACGCTTCGGGAAGAGTTGCTTTCGGCTGGTGGGAAGAGCCAATTTTGAAATGCTTCTAGGGGGCATCCAATGCCCCCTAGATACGCGGCCTAAGCCGCGATACCACCGGTCGCGCACGGTTTGCTCGGGCTAAGGAATTTTTCCGAGAAGTAATTCCCGGAAAAATAGATTTCATTTCCCTGCGAGGGAATTTTTTTACAGTCTGAAATAAGAGGAACCGCTATGCAGGCGATTCCTCTTATTTATATATACTGTAATTGTTCTTTGAGCTTCGTTTGACAAGATACATTGACTTGTCGGCCCTCTGCAGAAGCGCCTCCACGCTTTCGCCGTCCTTAGGGAAAACGCTGAAGCCAATACTAGCTTTGACCTCTACTGATTTATCCTCAAGCCTTATATCCCCTTCAAAGATGCTGAGCAGCAATTTGCCTGCCGCTTTTATTTCATTATTGTTTCCGAGCTTGGGCAAAACAACAGCGAACTCGTCTCCGCCTATCCTTGAGACGATTACGGATTCATGCAAAGCCGCTCTCAGCCTTTCCGCAATCGCGCACAGCACCTTGTCTCCCGTATCGTGCCCCAAGGTGTCGTTGATTGTTTTAAAATTATCCAAATCCAGAAAAGCAACTGCAAGCTTGTACCCGTGCATTCTGGCAAGCGCCAGCTCCTGAGAAAACAAACTTTGAAAATACTTTCTGTTTGGCAGTCCCGTCAGCGAATCATGGAAGGCCGCCTGCCTGATAATATCTTCGGCCAGAATTCGTACCGTAATATCATAGGTCTGCAAAAGCCAACCGATAAAAACATTATTTTGGTTCTTTAGCTGAGTAAGCGTAACTTCGTAGTGATAAAGAATCTCTCCTTTTTCAAACGCTATCTCGCCAACTGTGTCTTTTCCCGCTTTAAAAATGCTTATCAGCTCCGGTGCTGCGCTAAGTTCATCCTCTATCTTCCGACCGATTATAATCTCCGATTTAATGTCGAACATTTTTTTCGCAGCGCGGTTAATATCAAGAAGTCTGCCCTCGTTGTCGAGCACAATCATGCCGGCCTTCATTTCCTGTATTATCACGGAGCGGGCTATCGGTACAACATCAAAAAGATGATAATAGAATATCCCTCCTGTTAATACCACTGCGGAGAGACCGAAAAACGCCGGAGTTATGTCAACCTTAAATGGGTTCAGTCCCGATACCTGAATAATATTAGCGCAGGTAGGAACAATGAGCGCAATTATAAGTAATATTATCTGCTTTCGGTAAAATGAGGATTTCTCGCTTAAAGCCTTAAATAGATTGACAGCAGTAAAAATAGTAACACCATAATTGTAAGCGCAGAAAAAATATAACACAGAGCCATAGGTCTTGCCTACAGTCGGAAATGCTCCGCTTAGGTCAAGAAACATGTCTCTTCTGATAAGCTCATGATAGCCGTTTGTCCATACAAGAATATTAAATGCGATTGGGGCAATCATTAGCATGAATAGTATCCATCTTTTGCGCAGGATACTTTCGTTCCTTGTAAAATGCAAAGTAAAATATAAGTAAGCCAAGGGTATAAAAATAAGAGGGGCATATTGGACGTTTGCCCACATTATTTTCGTCTCTAAATCAATTGCGGACACTTCGAGCGCTTGAGCCGCGATCCAGATTCCGGCCAAAAAAAGGGTAAGCAAAAAATAGCGCGCTCCTAATATCGGAAGGTTTTTGAGTGTGTAAATAATGAGTATTACTATAAGCGCAATCATAAAGAACGATACGCAAAGATATGATACAAATTGATACCCTATTTTTGTCACCCTCTTCCCCATATAATTACAATTTAACAGAATTTATGTCTGTTCTCAATATATTTTGCAAAAAAATATGTAAAATCTTCTAATCTTTATCATTTTTCAGCAAACCAGAGACCCATTCCCGCTTTTCCCATAGGGCGCAGCCACCCTTTGTTTCGGTCAGTTCCTCGTGATTTTGCCGAATTGTATCAAGAAGTCCTGAGCGCAAAGCCTCCTTAAGCGGCAAATCCTTTATATTTGTATCGGAATAGGGGGCAAACGGGCATGGCTCAAGATCACCCTCAGCGCTGATATGTATAAAGCCTCTTCCGGCGGAAAGGCAGCCTCCGAAGGCCTCCTCGTCTCCCGGAAAGCTTACGAAAAGACCGGGTAGGCGTTCTTTAAAGGAGTCGAGCTTTTCGGCAAGCGATTTGCGCTGCTCATCAGTTATAACAAGCTCCTCGGTGCCCTCCCTTACGGGTATGTATTCGACAAAAAAGAAGAGCCTGCAGCCGGATTCTATCAGGCAGCCCAAAAAGACTTCGTCTGTAATCGTATCAAAATTGCGGCTGGACACGGTGAAAGAAAATCCATACAATATGCCCTCTCGGTTTAGCCTCTCGACAGTTCCGCGCAGCCTACCGTAAACTCCCTGCCCTCTGCGCTCGTCGGTTTCCTCCTCACAGCCCTCGATGCTGATTATGGGAATTATGTTTCTATGCCCTTTAAGCCTTGCTGCCGTATCGTCGGTTATTAGCAGACCGTTTGTAAATAGAGGAAATAAGACCTCCGGAACATTTCCCGCGGCATCAACTATTTCGGGCCTCATGAGCGGCTCGCCGCCGGCAAGAAATATAAACGAAATTCCGAGCTCCTTGGCTTCTGAAATGACCGTTTGCAGCCTATCAAGGCTGAGCTCTTTGTCCGCCGGTCTGTGCTGAGCCTGAGAATAGCAGCCCTTGCAGTGAAGATTGCACTTATTGGTAATGCTAATAATCATATAGGGAGGAACCTGAAGCCCCTCCTCCCTGTACTCTGCTCTCTTCTGTGAAGCCTTCTTCTGGAATCCAACTGTCTTAATCAGAAAGCCCGCCATCGAAGGGTTTTTGCTCAAAACACTAAGTGCCTGCTTTAAAAAAGCGCTTATGGAATCGCTGAGCAGAATGTTATAATCGCTTGAATTATTCAATTTCACAACCTCGATTCAATGCCTGTCAAATACAAAACATAGTTAAGGCAACACCGCACAATTCACGGCTAAAGCCTTAAGCACGCTCTTACTTGCATATTTTCCGCCAAATCGTCTAAAAATGCTCGTGAATACACAAAGTATCCGCTGCGCTTTTTAGCCAATTTGACAAAAAATCTGCTGCGCAATACCGCACTTAGTACCGCACTTAGAATTGTGCGGTATTGCCTTAATACTCCAATATATTACTAAAACGTACAGTATTATGCAAATATTTATTTGATGTTTTCCTCATTCCAGTTCAGAAAGCCAGAGCCTGCAGGAAGCGTCGGACGGCATTCTCCAGTCTCCTCGCGGCGAAAGGCTGACCGTTCCGACCTTTGGGCCGTCGGGCATGCAGGAGCGCTTAAACTGCTGTGAGAAGAAGCGTTTTATAAACACCTTAAGCCAGTGGAGGATTACTTCGTTCTCATATGCTCCGCCGTAAGCGCACTTGGCAAGCCTTAAGATTTTCTTAGGGGAAAAGCCGAAGCGCAAAGTGTAGTACAAAAAGAAGTCGTGAAGCTCGTAGGGGCCGACCAAATCCTCGGTCTTCTGGCTGATTTCTCCATTTTCGTCGGCAGGAAGCAGCTCCGGTGAAACGGGTGTGTTTAATATATCCGTCAGCACAAGAGCCAGCTTTTCATCGGCTTTATCCGCCGCATAGCGGATAATATACCGCACCAGTGTCTTTGGAACAGATGAATTTACCGCGTACATCGACATCTGGTCGCCGTTATAGGTCGCCCAGCCGAGCGCAAGCTCCGATAGGTCGCCCGTCCCCACAACAATGCCGTTTTCCTTGTTGGCCAAATCCATGAGTATCTGCGTGCGTTCCCTTGCCTGAGAGTTCTCGTAGGTCGTGTCGTGTACGGCGCTGTCATGGCCGATATCCTCAAAATGCTGTCTCACAGCTTTCTCTATGCTTATCTCCCTGAATGTCACGCCGAGATGCTCGCAGAGCTTTTCGGCGTTTCCCTTTGTGCGCTTTGTGGTTCCAAAGCCCGGCATGCTGACCGCTATAATATCCTCTCGCGGGCGGCTCAGCAAATCCATTGCCCGAACCATAACAAGCAGAGCCAGACAGCTGTCAAGCCCGCCGGAAATGCCGACTACGGCCTTTTGCGTGTTCGTATGCTCAAGGCGTTTTTTGAGTCCGAAGGACTGTATGCGAAGAATCGTTTCGGCACGTTCGTTAATTAAGGAATCGTCGGACGGAACGAAGGGGTTAGGATTTATACTTAAGGTAAGCTTAGTGTCCCTTATTTCCTGCTCAAACCTGATTTCTGTGTACTCCGCGTTAGCTCGGGACAGGTAGCTAGTCATTTTGTGGCGCTCGTTTGCAAGGCGGGAAACATCGATTTCGCTTATCAGCAGCTTTTCATCCCCGAAGGGCTTATTTTCGGCAAGCAAGGTTCCGTTGTCGCAGATAAGGTGGTGGTTTGAAAAAACCATGTCCTGAGTCGATTCGCTTGGGCCAGCGCTGCAATAGACATAGCCGCAGACAAGGCGGGCGGAGGTGGAGCTTACAAGAAGTCTGCGGTAGGCCTCCTTTCCTATAAGCTCGTCGGAGGCAGATGGGTTCGCTATTATTACGCAGCCGACCTTGCAGAGCTCCTCGCTCGGCGGGCTCTGAGACCAGAGATCCTCACAGAGCTCTATGCCGAAGCAGAATTCTTTGATTTCACTGTGGCGGAATATGGTCTTTGTTCCGAAAGGTATCTCTTCGCCGCCTATATTCACCGTGCAGTTACCGCTAAGCTCGTTTGCAGACGAAAACTGCCGCAGCTCATAAAACTCAGAATAGTTCGGAAGATGGGTCTTGGGCACAAAAGCCAGTATCCGCCCTCTGTGAATGACCGCAGCGCAGTTAAAAAGCTTATACTGATGCTTAATTGCCACACCTAGTACGACCACGGGGTATTTATCCAAAGTAAAATCTTTGATATCCTCAAGCGCACGGTACGCGGCGTTCACTAAAACATCCGAGAAAAACAGGTCGCCGCAGGTATAGCCTGTTATGCAAAGCTCCGGCAAAACAAGCAGATTGACGCCAAGCTTATCTGCCTCGGCTATTCTTTTTTTAATCTCCTCGGCATTTGAAACAGTGTCGGCAACCTTGATTTCAACCGAGCCAGCCGCGACCTTTATAAAACCGTCCTTCACTTTGCATCCTCTTTTCTATTGGATATAACAATAGCTTTGAAATATATTTTTCAAAGCTATTGCCAGTAATATTCATTATTTTCCGCTGTCGCCGTAGTTTGAGAGCACTCTTGCGGAGGGGTCGTTTACGTTGCAGCCCTCCCACTCCTTGTTCGGCATCCAGAAATCCTTTACCATTTCTGCCTGTCCCGGGTAGTACTTTTCAAACAGGTCACGGTACAGCAGCGATTCCTTGGTAAAGGGCTTTGCGAAGGAGTATTTTTCTATTGCTTTTTCATACTCTTCTGCAGTGTAGCTCTCCTCGGCGTATGCCTTAAGGTAATCGACCATCGAGTGTCCCATAGCGTCGCTGAAGGCCGCTTTTTCGCGGTAAAGAATGGAGTCGGGGAGATACTCTCCCTCAAAAGCGCGTCTTAAAAGATACTTGCCCTTGTTGTAAACGTTCATCTTCTTCGCGGGGTCTATTGACATGACGTACTTGACGAAATCGAGGTCTCCGAACGGAACTCTAGCTTCAAGCGAGTTTACCGAAATGCTGCGGTCAGCGCGGAGCACGTCGTACATATAAAGCTCACGAAGGCGCTTTTGCGCTTCCTTCTGGAACTCCTCGGCGCTCGGCGCGAAGTCGGTATACTTATAGCCAAAGATTTCGTCCGAAATTTCGCCGGTGAGAAGCACGCGGATCCCGGTGTTCTCGCGTATGTACTTGCAGACCATGTACATACCAACGCTTGCGCGTATTGTCGTGATATCGTAGGTTCCGAGCATGGCTACAACTTCTTCGAGAGCGCCCAGAACGTCTTCTTTCGTGATTACCACCTCGGTGTGGTCGCTCTTAATATAATCCGCGACTTCCTTGGCATACTTAAGGTCGATTGCGTCGGTGCTCATGCCGATTGCAAAGGTTTTTATCGGCTTGCTCTGAGCCTTCGCGGCAACCGAGCAAACTAGCGAGCTGTCAAGTCCGCCGCTGAGCAAAAACCCAACGGGAGCATCGGCATCGAGCCTTTTTTCAATGCCCGCGACAAGCTTCTCGCGGATGTTTTTGAAGATTGTTTCAAGGTCGTCATGGCAGACGGCGTCAACCTTCGCTATATCGCAGTAGCAGGTGAACTTTCCGTCTGCGTAGTAGTGTCCGGGAGGGAAGGGCATAACCTTATCAGTAAGTCCAATAAGGTTTTTCGCTTCGCTCGCAAAGATGATGGCTCCGCTTTTTTCGTAGCCGTAAAACAGCGGACGGATGCCGATAGGATCGCGGGCCGCTATGCACTCATTCTTTTTGCTGTCGTATATGATAAGCGCAAACTCGGCGTCCAGCCTTTCGAACATATCAAGGCCGTATTCGCGGTACATCGGCAAAAGGATCTCGCAGTCGGAACCGCTTTTGAAGGTATAGCCCTTCTCCTTCAGCTCCTTCTTTGTCGCCCTGAAGCCGTAAAGCTCGCCGTTGCAGACGACGTAGTCGCCGTCAAGCTCAAACGGCTGCATACCGCTCTCGTCAAGACCCATTATTGCGAGACGGTGAAAGCCCATCAGGCCGCAGCCGGTCTCTATAATCTTGCTGGCGTCCGGCCCTCTGGAAACGGTAAGGTCAAAGTGCTTTTTAAACTCCGCGGCATCGATATCCGCACCGCAGAAACCCATAATTGAACACATATTTGTGCTCCCCCTTAAAAAAGTAAAATAGTTACAGCTATGACTAAAGGAAGCGTCGAATAATCGATGCTTCCTCAATAGGACGAGCTGCTGTGCGCCCGCGGTGCCACCTATTTTACCCCTGAGGGGTCTCTCAGTAAGACTTCCGATAAGTAACCACTGATTTAATCGGCATCGGATGGATGAGCGAGAGAAATTTTCGTCAGTTCGTTCAAAAAACGCAGGCAATACTTTGTGTATTAACGAGGCTTTTGGGCGAAATGGCGGAAGTTTATCCGCTCAGGCGCCGATAGATGATTGAATTAGGGGTTACCATAAAGTCTCTCTGCTTAACGCGCAGAATACGGCGCACCTACTGACCTAAGGCTTTCAGGTTGCAGCTCCAAAGTGTTATTCCGGCAGGCTCGTTATGCGGCTCACACTCTCCCGCACTCGCTGAAAACGAGGCCCTGCAGTACTTCTCTTTATCTTAGCTTTTAGTTTATGGTGAATTTAATTATTTAACGCTGAAAAGGATATCTCCGTAGGAGGGATACGGCCAGAAGCTCTTCGCTGTCATTGTTTCTATCTCGTCGGCTATGCTGCGAAGCTCGTTCATCGCGGCGATTACCGTGTCTTTATAGTAGGTCGCAAGCTTCGAGGCTTCTTCAATGCTCTTTGTTGCGGCGAGTGCGCTGTCAAGTGCCTTAACCTTTGCGTACATTGCGGCGGTAGCGTCGGAAAGCTTTGTAAGAAGCTCCTCTTCATAGCTGTAGTTGATTTTGGCAGAAACGGCCTTCTTCATAGAGATCGTCTCAGAGAGCTCCTTAGCAAACGAGCTGACGGCGGGGAGAATGTCCCTTTTGGCCATTTCGAGCATCGTGAGCGCCTCGATGTTGAGAATCTTTGTATAGTTTTCAAGGTTTATCTCGTAGCGGGAGTGAATTTCAGACTCACTGAACACCTTGTGCGAGGTAAAGAGCTCGACGTTCTTTTCCTTTATCATATACGCCAGGCAGTCGGGAGTTGTTTTGAGGTTCAAAAGGCCGCGCTTTTCAGCTTCGACAACCCATGCGTCGTCATAACCATTGCCGTTAAAGATAATGCGCTTGTGATCCTTGATGGTCTTTTTGATAAGAGCGTTAAGAGCCGTATTGAAATCATCGGCAGCGCCGAGAATTTCTGCAAACTGCCTGAGCTCTTCAGCGACAGCAGTATTGAGGACAACGTTTGCGTCGGAAATCGAGATGCTCGAGCCGAGCATACGGAACTCAAACTTGTTGCCGGTAAAAGCAAAGGGTGAGGTACGGTTACGGTCGGTAGTATCCTTGAAGAATCTCGGAAGTACCTGTACGCCGATTGCCATGTGCTCCTTAGCCTTGTTATCATACACGGTGTCATTCTCGATACTTTCAAGAACACCGGTAAGCTCTGTGCCGAGGAAAGCGGAAACTATAGCGGGAGGCGCTTCGTTTGCGCCGAGGCGGTGATCGTTTCCGGCGCTGGCTACGGCAATGCGCATAAGATCCTGATACTCGTCTACTGCCTTGATAATAGCGCAGAGGAAGAGCAGGAACTGTGCGTTCTCCTTCGGGGTATCGCCCGGCTCCAGGAGATTTACGCCGGTGTCTGTTGAAATCGACCAGTTGTTGTGCTTTCCGCTTCCGTTAATGCCTTCAAAAGGCTTTTCGTGGAGCAGGCAAACCATGCCGTGCTTCTTCGCTACCTTCTGCATCACTTCCATTGTGAGTTGGTTGTGGTCGGCAGCAATATTTGTTGTTGCGAAAATGGGGGCAAGCTCGTGCTGAGCGGGTGCGACCTCGTTGTGCTTAGTCTTAGCAAGAACGCCAAGCTTCCAGAGCTCTTCGTCAAGTTCCTTCATGTAGGCGGTTACGCGGGGCTTGATTGAACCAAAGTAATGATCCTCA
>CAYQMY010000051.1:0-11156 GCA_964418735.1 uncultured Oscillospiraceae bacterium
AATAAGAATCGGGGTTTCGGCGGCAAAGGGCATTTCATGGGCGAGAGACATACCTGCCGTGGGAGTATCAACGCTGGAGGCCATGGCCTGGCAGCTTTCGTATTCGGACGGCTTAATCTGCGCCGTGATGGACGCGAGGAGAGCCGAGGTGTACAACGCGCTTTTCGAAGTGCGCGGCGGAAGTCTTAAGCGTATCTGCGAAGATAGAGCAATCTCGCTTTCCGCACTTTCCGAGGAGCTGAGAGAGAGCGGCAAAAAGTGCATCCTTGTCGGGGACGGCGCAGAAATAAGCTATAAGTACCTGACGGAAAAGGGTGTGGAGGCTTGCCTTTCGCCCGAAAATTTGCGATATCAGACAGCGTGGGGAGTCGCTGCCGCTGCCGCCGGAAAGCAAAGCGGCACTGCGGACGACCTGCGGCCTATATACCTTCGCCTTTCGCAAGCTGAAAGAGAAAGAATAACAAAGGGGTAAAAAAACATGTCAGAATTACACATTCATAACCATCCGCTGCTTTTGCACTACCTTTCATTTATAAGGAACAAGGATACGAGCAACCGCGATTTCCGTGAGGCAATTTCAAAAATGGCCATGATACTCTGCTGTGAGGCTACGCGTGACCTTCCCCTTGAGCAGATTACGGTAGAAACGCCTATCAAAACCACAACCGCAAAGCAGCTCGGCTGCAACATCACAGTTGTTCCGATTCTGAGGGCGGGACTCGGAATGGTAGACGGCTTTCTGAGCCTGATTCCCACGGCTAAGGTCGGACATATTGGCCTTTACAGGAACGAGGAAACGCTTGAGCCTGTATACTATTACCGCAAGATGCCAAGTGACATCGCAGAGGGCTGCGTTTTTATCGTTGACCCGATGCTCGCGACCGGCGGAAGCGCATCTGCTGCAATTCAGCTCATCAAGAGCTACGGCTGCAAGCACATAAAGCTGGTTTCGATTATCTCGGCACCGGAGGGAGTAGAGCTTCTTAAGAAGGAGCACCCGGATGTCGATATTTATACGGCGTCCTTGGACGAAAAGCTCAACGAACGCGGCTACATCGTTCCCGGTCTGGGCGACGCCGGTGACCGAATATTCGGCACAGACTGAGTTTTAATTGTTAAGGTGCGGCTTTGCCGCACCTTGGCTTGTTAGTCTCTAAAGCAATTACAGGAGAGCAACAATGACGGATATTTCTTTGCAGGGGGTCGTAAAGGCCTTCGAGCAGGACAAAAACATACTTGACGGGCTGACCTTTGAGGTTTTGGAGGGCGAGCGCGTCGGGATACTTGGCAAAAACGGGGCGGGAAAAACCACCGTTTTTAAAATTATCGTCGGAAGTATTGAGACTGACGAGGGCACGGTTGTCATAGGCGCGGGAAAGCGCCTCGGGCTTATATCACAGATACCGGTCTACCCGGCGGGCTATACGACCGAGGATGTTTTGCGCTCCGCTCACCTCCGGCTCGACGAAATAAAGTCACGCATGGAGGAAATCGAGGACAGCATGTCAAGGCAGGCGGACGAGACTCTGCTTCGCGAATATGACGGACTTATGGCGCGCTTTGAGGCGTTCGGCGGCTACGACACCGATACGGACATAAACAAGGTCGCAAACGGACTGGAGATTTCCGAAAAGATGCGCTCTCAGCGCTTCGACAGCCTTTCGGGCGGCGAGAAGACGAGAGTTAACCTTGCGCGCCTTATTCTTGAAAAGACGGACATTCTGCTGCTTGACGAGCCGACAAACCATCTTGACCTTCGCGCAACGGAGTGGCTCGAAGAGTATCTGCTGCGCTTTAAGGGAACGGTACTCGCGATATCTCATGACCGCTTTTTCCTTGACAGGATAGCAGGGCGGGTAATCGAAATCGTTAACGGCAAGGCTGAGTTTTATAATGGAAATTACAGCTTTTTCGTCGTGGAAAAGCAGAGAAGAATCGACGAACAGCTTAAAAAATACGAGCAGGAGCAAAAGGAGATTAAGCGCCTTTCCGACGCCGCCGACAGGCTTTACCAGTGGGGCACGGGAAATCAGCGGCTTATGAAAAAATCCTTTGCGATACGCTCGCGCATAGAGAGAATGGACAAAACGGAGCGCCCTGACTTGGAGCGCCGAATGAAAGCGGGCTTTGGGGAAAAGGAGTTTTCGGGCGACGAGGTCTTGGTCATCAAAGGTCTCTCAAAGAGCTTTGACGGAAGAGAGCTTTTCAGCGGCACAGAGCTGCTGATGCAGGGCGGAGAGCGCATCGCGCTGATTGGAGACAACGGTACGGGAAAATCGACCTTCATAAAGATACTTATGGGCGAAGAGGAGGCCGATTCGGGCTACATTAAAAAGGGCCCGTCCGTCAAAAGCGCCTACCTGCCGCAGATAATTAAATTTAAAAATCCAAACCTCAGCGTGCTTGACACGATGGTTGTTTACGAAAATCTTACGCCGCAGGAGGCGCGAAACAGGCTCGGCGCTTTCAAATTTTCGGGAGAGGATGTGTTCAAGCCGGTTTCGGCGCTTTCCGGAGGCGAGCAGAGCAGGCTTCGCCTGTGCTCTCTTATGAAGGACGACATAAATCTCCTCATACTCGACGAACCGACTAACCATCTGGACATAATATCAAGGGAGTGGATAGAGGAAGCACTTGAGGAGTATGAGGAGGCGCTGCTCTTTGTCTCTCACGACAGGTACTTCATTAACCGCTTCGCTACCCGAATTTGGGAGCTGAAGGACGGTAAAATAAACGATTTCAAGGGCACCTTCGAGCAGTACAGAGCGTTTAAGGAAAGCACCGCTCGCTTCGCGGAGATAAAAAAGCACGCCGAAAAGAAAGAGGAGAAGCCGAAGAAAAAGCAGAAGCCTCAGGACACGGCAAAGCTTATAGCGAGGCTTGAGCGTGAGATAGTGGCTAAAGAGGGAGAGCTTAAAAGGCTTGACGCTGAGGCGGAGGAGTATTCATCCGACTACGAAAAGCTGATTGAAATAGGCGAAAGACGAAGCGCAGCCGAAAGGGAGCTTGACAGTCTCTACGAAAGCTGGGGTGAGATAACCGAATGAAAAAGACGGCGATTCCGCTGCTAGTGATTTTGGCCGCTGCGTGCTTTGCTCTCGGTCTTATCTTCAAATTCAGTTTTTCCGCAGCCGGTCTGATTGCCTTTCTGTTTTTCGGCTTCGCTTTTCTTTTTGTCGTCATCGCAGTGCTGCTGGCAATTGGGAAAAAGCATAAAAAAGCGGCGGCGATTCTCCGCCGCGTGCTCATAGGAGTTATTGCCGCAGGATTAATCTATTTCGCGGCGGTAGAGGTTATTCTGGTGACCGGCTCTCGCACCGACTTTTCAGAAGGCGCGGACTATCTCATAGTTCTGGGCGCCGGAGTAGACGGAACAGTGCCGTCCCCGATACTTCGCGACAGGCTGACGGCGGCGCTCGGGTATCTCGAGCAGTATCCCAAAGCAAAGGCGGTGGTCAGCGGAGGGCAGGGCAACTTTGAGGATATAAGCGAGGCGGAATGCATGTACATCTGGCTGAGCGACAGAGGCATTTCGCGCGACAGGCTTATAAAGGAAGAACAGGCGGTCAGCACAAAGCAGAATATTGATTATTCGCTTTTACTGATACGAAAAGACACCGAAAAAGCCGATCCGTCCATAGCTGTTCTTACATCGGAATTTCACTTGTACCGCGCAAGGCAGATGGCGAGCAGCGCTGGAGTCGAAAATCCGCTTGGAGTGTCGGCGAAAACGACGCTCACTGTCCCTAAAATAAACTATTACATACGCGAGGCGTTCGCGGTGACTGCTTTATGGGTTTTCGGGGCATAAAACCTAATAGGAATCACATATCAAACATACGGTTTTCTGTACGCAGTCGTTTACAAATATACTCATTCGTGGTAAAATACTCTGATAACAATAGGGAGAAAACTTAGGTATGCTTGAAAAAATAAAACTTCTCGAGGAAAAGTATATTGATATAGAAAACCGCATGGGGAGCCCGGATGTCTACAACGATCCTCAGGCTGTTATGAAGCTTGCCCGCGAGCAGAAGGATTTGACTCCGCTGGTCGAGGCCTACAGGACATATAAGAAGTACAAAAGCGACGCCGAGGAGGCTCGCGCCTTGCTCGACGGGAAGATAGATGACCCCGAATTTCGAGAGATGGTGCAGGAAGAGTATTCTTCCGCTAAGGAAGCTATGGCTGATATGGAGGAAAAGCTTAAAATCCTCCTAATTCCCAAGGACCCGAACGATTCGAAGAACGTCATCGTCGAGATACGCGGCGGCGCGGGCGGCGAGGAGGCGGCGCTTTTTGCGCAGAGCCTTTTCCGCATGTACTCGATGTACGCCGAGTCCAAGCGCTGGAAGGCCGAGATAGCGAACGTCAATGAGACCGAGCTTGGCGGAATCAAGGAAGTAAGCTTTGTTATCGAGGGCGACGGCGCCTTTTCGCGGCTTAAGTTTGAAAGCGGCGTTCACCGCGTTCAGAGAGTCCCCGACACCGAGGCTTCGGGGCGCATCCACACCTCTACGGTAACCGTGGCGGTTTTGCCCGAGATGGACGAGGTGGATTTTCAGATTAATCCTGTCGACCTGCAGATAGATACCTACCGCTCCTCGGGAGCGGGCGGTCAGCACGTCAACAAGACCGAGTCCGCAATACGCATAACGCACCTGCCGACAGGCACGGTAGTCGAATGTCAGGACGAGCGAAGCCAGCATAAGAACAAAGACAGGGCTATGAAAATCCTCGTTTCCCGCCTTTACGAGGCCGAGTGCGAGAGACAGAACGCGGCCTATGCCGCAGAGCGCAAAAGTCAGGTCGGCACCGGCGACAGAAGCGAGAGAATCAGAACCTATAACTACCCCCAAGGGCGCGTGACCGACCACCGTATCGGGCTTACGCTTTACAAGATAGACCAGATAATGAACGGTGACCTTGATGAGATAATTGACGCGCTGGTAACGGCGGATCAGGCCGAAAAGCTTAGAATGAACGAGGAAAACTGAGTTGACTACCAGAGTTTTTCGTATAGAAAGCATTGATGACGACAGAGGACAAATAAAAGCTGCCGCCGAAATAATAAAAGGCGGCGGAACGGTCGCGATACCGACGGAGACCGTCTACGGTCTCGGCGCGAACGGTCTTGACTCGGAGGCTGTTAAGAAGATATTCACCGCCAAGGGCAGGCCACAGGACAATCCGCTTATCCTCCACGTTGCGGACGAGAGCTGGATAGAGCGCTACTGCGAGGATGTTCCGAGTGAAGCTTATCTGCTGGCAAAAAACTTCTGGCCGGGACCGCTGACAATAATACTGAAGCGCCGTAAAGTCGTGCCGGATGTTACAACGGCGGGGCTTCCGACGGTCGGAGTGCGCTGTCCGAAGCATCCGATTACAATCGCGCTGATCAAAGCCTCGGGAGTGCCGATTGCCGCGCCCTCGGCCAATATTTCGGGCAGACCGAGCACGACCAGCTTTTCTCACGTGCTTCAGGATATGGATGGCAAGATAGACGCGATAATCGACGGCGGCGACTGTGCCGTCGGCCTTGAATCTACGATTATAGACCTGACCGAAAAGCCGCCTAGACTCCTTCGCCCGGGCGGGGTTACGCTCGAGCAGCTTGAGGCTCTTTTGGGCGAGGTGGGGGTTGATGAAGCGGTGCGGCGGCTTATGGACAAAGGTGAAAAGCCCAAAGCGCCTGGGATGAAGTACCGCCATTACGCTCCAAAAGCTCCGGTAACCGTCGTTTGCGGCTACCCAGAACACGCGGCGCAGTATATACGTGAGCACGCAAGCGAAAAGTCCGGAATCCTCTGCTTTGACGAGTATGCTTTTTTGTTCGGAAATAATAACACACGCACCTTCGGAGCATCTACAGACCTCAAGGCTCAGGCCGAGCGGCTTTTTGACGCGCTGCGGAGCTTTGACGATACTGATGTGACAGAGATATTCGCCCAGTGTCCGCCGGACGATGGGCTTGGGCTTGCGGTTGCGAATCGGCTTAAAAAAGCGGCGGGCTTTAATGTTGTATACCTTGGGAGAGATTAAAATGCTTGTTATAGGCATTACCGGCGGCACCGGCTGCGGCAAAACAACGCTTCTCAAGGAGCTTGAGGCGGCGGGGGGCTGCGCAATAGACTGCGACGCTCTCTACCACGAGCTGCTTAAAACCTCGAAGGAGATGCTTTCGGAGATAGGAAATGAATTTCCGGGGGCGATTGCAGGCGGCGAGCTTAACCGAAAGGCGCTTGGCAAAATCGTTTTCGAGGACGAAGAGTCACTGCTTCGCCTGAACTCAATAACGCACAGGTATGTCGGGCTTAAGGTCGAGAGTATTCTTAAAAAGGCCAAGCAAGAGGGCAAACGGCTTGCCGGAATTGACGCCATCGCCCTTATTGAAAGCGGTATTTCGGAAAGATGCGCCGTTACTGTCGGCGTAATTGCCGAGAGGGAAAGGCGCATAGCGCGCATAATGGGGCGAGAGGGCATATCGAGAGAGTACGCGGCTTTACGCGCAGACGCTCAGAAAAACGATGATTATTTCAGGCGCAGCTGCGATTATATTCTGGAAAACAATTTCGACACCGAGGCTGAATTCAGAATCGAATGCAGAAAGCTGCTAAGTATAATATTAAAAGGTGAAGGCGAAAATGAGTATTTATGAAGAATTGGAATCGAATGTAAGGTCTTACTGCCGTAGCTTCCCCGTATCCTTTACAAAGGCAAAAATGTCAAAGATGTACACCGACGAAGGCTGTGAATATCTCGACTTTTTTAACGGAGCCGGTGCGCTTAACTATGGGCATAACAACGATTATATCAAGACTAAGATAATTGAATACATAGAGGGCGACTATATAAGCCATGCGCTTGATTTGCATACCTTGGCAAAAGAGGAATTTCTCAGAACCTATCGGGAAAAGATATTGAAGCCCGGAAAGTATGACTATAAGCTTATGTTTTGCGGACCTACGGGCACTAACGCCGTTGAAGCCGCGCTTAAGCTTTGCCGCAAGGTCACAAAACGTATCGGAGTATTTGCCTTAACCGGTTCCTTCCACGGCATGACGCTCGGCAGCCTTGCGATTACGAGCGGAAAAACTCCGCGCGCGGGAGCGGGTCAGCCGCTTTACGGCACCACCTTTATTCCGCATCCGCACTTCCACCCAGAGATAGACACCATTGCCTACATTGAGGAGCTGATGACCGATGAATACTCGGGCGTCGAAAAGCCGGCGGCTATCTTCATCGAAACGGTTCAGGCTGAGGGCGGAGTAATCATTTTAAGCGAAAAGTTCATGCAGGATCTGCGAGCACTCTGCGACAAGCAGGGCGTAATGCTGGTTGTAGACGACATACAGGTTGGCTGCGGAAGAACGGGGAAGTTCTTCTCCTTCGAGCGTGCCGGAATTGTGCCTGATATGGTTGTGCAGTCAAAGTCGATAAGCGGCTATGGACTTCCGATGTCGCTGCTGCTTATTAAGCCGGAGCATGATATCTGGTCGCCGGCTGAGCACAACGGCACCTTCAGAGGCAATCAGATGGCATTTGTGGCTGCAAAAGCGGCGCTCGAATACTATGAAATGCACAATCTGGATCTGAAAACAAAAGAAAATGAGGCGCTTATTCGCGCATTTGCAAACGAGAGGCTTCTGCCCATGGACAAAAACCTCGAGTACCGCGGAATCGGACTGATACACGGCCTGGATTTCGGAAAGGTCAAGCTTGAGGACGCCGCTGGAAAGGTCGGCAGGGAATGCTTCAAAACCGGTCTTGTCATCGAGAGGGCCGGTAGAGGAGACTGCGTACTCAAAATTATGCCCGCGCTTACGATTGAAAAGGACGAACTTATAAAGGGTCTTGAAATAATCGAAAAGGCTATGGAAAAGATACTGGGTACACATGTAGATAGAATTCGAAAGGAATGGTAGACTCATGCCCGATAAAAAGGATAAGCTTTTTTATCAGCAGAAAAACGCCTATGATATGGTCTCGGCTGAGGATAGAAAGGCCTGTTTAGCATACTCCGAGGGGTATAAAAAATTCCTCGATTCCTCCAAGACAGAGCGTCTGGGAGTGAAGTATGCCATTAAGCTCGCCGAAAGCAAAGGCTTTAAGCCCTATGCTCCGGGAATGGAGCCTCGGCAGGGGGATAAGATATACTGGAACAACAGGGGGAAGGCGCTTATACTTGCCGTTATTGGCAAAAAGCCGCTCGGTGAGGGAGTGAACATCTCGGCGGCGCATATCGACGCCCCGAGGCTGGACCTGAAGCAGGTTCCCCTGTATGAGGACGGGGAGCTGGCGCTTTTTAAAACGCATTACTACGGCGGAATTAAAAAATACCAGTGGCTGGCCGTTCCGCTTGAGCTTTACGGCACAGTCGCGCTTAAAAGCGGCGAAGTTGTAGAGGTTTCAATCGGCGCATCGCCCGATGAGCCGCAGCTTGTAATTACAGACCTCCTTCCGCATCTCAGCGCGGATCAGATGAAAAAAACCATGGCTGACGCCATAACCGGTGAGGGGCTCAATATCCTTGCCGGAAGCATACCGGACGCAGATACCGAAGGAAGCGACAGAGTAAAAATTACTGTGCTTGAGATTATGAACGAGAAGTACGGCATTGTCGAGGAGGACTTTCTCTCCGCCGAGTTTGAGGCCGTGCCGGCCTACAGTGCTAGGGATATCGGCATCGACCGCAGCATGATAGGCGCTTACGGTCACGACGATCGCTCCTGCGTTTACGCGGGACTTGCCGCGCTGTTCGATATCGAAAACCCGGAAAAAACTGCGGTGTGCGTAATTGCCGACAAGGAGGAAATCGGTTCGGAGGGAGTCTCGGGCATGAAATCCCGCAGCTTCGAGTGGTTTATGGAGGCTATCTGTGTCAGCAAGGGAGTTAGGCTCTCGGACTGCTTTAAAAATTCCTTCTGCCTGTCCGCCGATGTTTGCAATGCCTTTGACCCGAATTACCCGGAGGTTTCGGAAAAGCGCAACAGCGCGAAGTTCAATTATGGAGCAGGGATACTGAAGTTTACAGGCTCAAAGGGTAAATCAGGCTCGAACGACGCGTCTGCCGAGACTGTCGGCAAGCTTCGCAGACTGTTTGAGAAAAACGGAGTCGTTTGGCAGATGGCGGAGCTCGGAAAGGTCGATCAGGGCGGCGGCGGAACTGTAGCGATGTATATGGCGCAGCGCAACATAGAAACAATTGACGGAGGCGTGCCGGTTTTGTCTATGCATTCGCCCTTTGAGATAGTATCCAAGATGGACTGCTATATGACCTATAAGGCGATTAAGGCGATTTATTCAGCGACATTATAATAAAATCAAATCCCTCTGCCGATACTAGCTATCGACAGGGGGATTTTTGTATGACGGATAAGGAACAGGAAACACAAAACGAAAAGGCATACGACAAGGAGCAGATAACCGATATGGCGTCGACGACAGTGCGCTCGGAGAAGGGAGTCATCCATTGCCTTACGGTTGTCGGGCAGGTTGAGGGACATCAGATTCTTCCGGAAAACAACAAAACCACGAAGTATGAGCATGTCTTGCCGCAGCTTGCCGCGATTGAAGAGAGCAATGAAATCGACGCTCTGCTGATACTGCTGAACACGGTAGGCGGAGATATTGAGGCGGGGCTCGCAATTGCCGAAATGATAGCGAGTATGAAAAAGCCGACGGCCTCTCTTGTACTCGGAGGAGGACACTCGATAGGCGTTCCTCTCGCCGTCGCGGCTAAGCGCTCATTTATTGCTTCCTCGGCGGCGATGACGCTCCATCCCGTACGGCTGACAGGCGTAGTGATAGGGGTTCCGCAGACCTACGATTATTTTACCAAGGTGCAAGATCGCATTGTACAGTTTATTACACAAAACTCAAATATTAAAAAAGAGAAGCTTGAGGAGCTTATGCTCAGAACGGGCGAAATCGCGGCTGATGTCGGAAGCATAATATACGGCGAGGAGGCGGTGCGGGTTGGTCTTATAGACAGTCTCGGCGGCCTTTCCGATGCGCTTGGATATCTGCATTCGGAAATCAACAATACCCGCCTTCAGGAAATGCAGGAGAAAGCACAGCCTACACAAAACGTTTAATAACGCAAAATCGGAGAGGCAATAACCTCTCCGATTTTAATATAATCCCTCGCAGGATATTTTCAATCTATTTTTCCGAGAATTCACTTCTCAGAAAAATACCACAGCCCGCGCAAATCGTGCGCGACCGGGGGTATCGAGCCGTAAGGCTCGTATCCAGGGAGTATTGGATACCCCCTGGAATGTGACAACACACAAAAAAATCGGAGAAGCCATAACCTCTCCGATTTAATGTTTATATGGATTTTAGTCTGTAACGTAGGGGAGAAGAGCGATCTGGCGGGCTCTCTTGATAGCCTCGGTCAGCTCGCGCTGATGCATTGCGCAGGTACCGGTTGCTCTGCGGGGCAGAATCTTGCTGCGCTCGGAGAGGAAGCGGCGAAGCTTTGCGGTATCCTTGTAATCGATGTTCTGAGACTTCTCGGCGCAAAATGCACAGACCTTTCTGCGCTTACGGTTTCCACCGTGTGACCTGCGGTCATCTCTGTCGCCTCTGCCTTCTTTATCGTATGCCATGGTATTTACCTCCAATCATGAGTAAAATAGACGGGCAATGCCCGTTAAGTTTGAATTCAAAACGGCAGTTCGCCGTCGTCGTCATCTATCTCGGAAAAACCGGATGAATCTGAGCTAAAGGCTGTTGCCGGCTGGAAGGATGGGGCTCTGTCCGAGCGGCTGAAACTTTCACCGCCGTCTTCACGGCTTTTTTTGCTGTCAGCGAAGTAGACGTTATCGGCTACGACCTCGGCGCTTCGGCGCTTGCCGCCGTCCTTATCCGTCCAGTCTCTGATTTGGAGACGGCCGGAAACGGCTGCCATCTGGCCTTTGAAGAAGTACTTCGAGACGAACTCTGCGGTATTTCTCCACGCTACGATGTCGATGAAATCTGTCTGCTTCTCGCCGCCGTCACGACCCGAAAAATCCCTGTCAACTGCGAGCGTAAAGCTCGCGACGGCAGTTCCGGTCTGTGTGCGACGCAGTTCGGGGTCCCTTGTAAGCCTGCCCATAAGGACGATCTGATTAAGCATAAGCTACCTCCTAGTCCTCTATAACAGTGAC
>CAYQMY010000052.1:0-11155 GCA_964418735.1 uncultured Oscillospiraceae bacterium
ACTCGGGAATACACAAAGTATTACCTCCGCTTTTTAGCCAATTTGACAAAAAATCCGACTGCGCAATCCCGCGCTTAGAATTGTGCGGTGTTACCTAAATAATATATATCGTACTAATTTGGAAAATCTTTAAGTTAAAGTAACATTCTGTTGATTTTTGCCCGTCAGAAATATATACTATTTAAGACAATTTTAGCATAGTAACGTATTAAATTCGGGTGGTGGTGTTAACGTGGCGAATTTGGTCGGAGAGAATAATGAGCTTTTTCCATTATCTTTGAACCAGCGCAACATCTGGGATCTTGAGCGCGTTTTATCAGGAACATCAATCAATACCATCAGTACAACTGTCAGCGCTAAAGGCAGAGCGGATGTCTATCTGCTGGAAAAGGCGCTGAACATTGTTTTATCTACGGATATGTCCCTGCGCACCCGCATTACAATGGACGGCGCAGTTCCTATGCAGTATCACGCCGACTACGAAGAAGAGCGTTTTCCGTTTTATGATTTTTCTGCTTCGGACGAAACCGGCGTCAGGCACTGGGAGGAGGCCGTCACAAGGGAACCGATGCCTGTTTGCGATTCACCTCTTTATCGTTTTATACTCTTTAGAACCAATGACGGCACCATTTCTGTACTCGTTAAAACTCACCATATCATATCGGACGGCTGGACGCAAGTGGCGCTGCTGCGCCGCATAAGCCAGGTTTACCACGATTTGGTTTGCGGCAGGGAGCCTTCCTTTGAGGATGCGCCCAGCTATAAGCAGTTTGTAGAGGATGAGCAGAAGTATCTCGGCTCAGATATGTACCGAAAGGACAGGGAATACTGGCAAAACTTACTTAATAAGCAAAGCGAGCCGGCTTCGATTAAGAGCCTTAAAAGCGGCGCTTTGAGCCATGTTGGCAAACGCAAAAGCTTTATGCTGCCCGAGAAGCTCAACAATCTTATCTACATATACTGCACGGAAAAGCGTGTCGCGCCCTTTATAGTTTTTTATATGGCGCTGGCGCTGTATCTGAAAAAAGCGGGTGGCAGCGGACGCTTTACCCTCGGCGTACCTGTTTTCAACAGAGCGAGCAATTTGTTTAAGAAAACTACGGGTATGTTCGTAAGCACAATACCCTTTATAGGCGAAATCTCCGAGCTGTGGAGCTTTAACGAGTTTGGCGAGCGCATTGAGGAAAATTGGCTGGAGCTTTTGCGTCACCAGCGTTTTCCGTTTTCGCACATGCGAGAGCTGCAAAATAGCGATTCGCCGCTCTTTAACATCATGCTTTCGTATCAGGACAACAAAATCTATAAGAGCGACGACGAGATTGTTAGCTTTTCCGGACGATGGCATTACTCCGGGTTTCAGGCCGAGCAGCTTTGCATTCACCTTTTAAGCGTAGAGGAAAACAGAAAATACTCCGCCCAGTACGATTATCTGACGCAGATATTTTCCGAAAGCGAGATAGAAACCCTCCACAAATCACTCTGCAATATTCTCCTCGACGCTCTTGCTGTTCCTGATGCCCCGATACATAACCACAATTTGCTTGACGGCACAGATTTCGAGCGTGTGGTTTACGCATTTAACGAAAGCTCAAAGCCGATAAGCGAAAACAGTCTGTTCGAGCTTCTGAAAAGGAACGCAATAGAAGCCCCAGACCGCGCGGCGGTGATTTATAAGGGGCGCAGGCTAACTTACAGAGAGCTTTTGAACGAGGGCGGCAGGGTAGCCGCGGCGCTCCCAAATCGCGGCGTGCTTGCGGCCGTAATGCTTCCGAGAACGCCCCAGCTTCTGATTGCTATGGCAGGGATCATGCAGGCGGGCTGCGCGTGGGTGATTATTCCGACAGATACGCCGCACGGCAGAATCACAGAGATTCTTTCGCAGAGCGGAGCAGGTGCTTTAATCACGACCTCGGATGTTTCAAGCGGTATTCCGTCCTCTGAAATACCGGTAATCGACATGAACGCGCTTCCTCCCACTACAGAAGAAGCGGCATTGGTTTCAGGAGAGAGTCTTGCTTATGTTGTATACACCTCCGGCAGCACGGGAAAGCCGAAGGGCGTGGAGATTACGCAGAGGAATCTGATTAATTTAACGCTTGGCATGCGACCGCTTTACTCGAAGGGCGCGGTTATTTCGCTGTGCAATATTGGCTTCGACGCTTTTATACTTGAAAGCGCCGCAGCCCTGCTATGCGGCCGCACCATTATTTTTCCGCAGGATTTTGAGCTTGAAAGCCCAGCTGATATTGCGGGGCTAATAAGCAGCTACTCGGCGGGCTTTATGGGAATAACCCCGTCAAGACTTTCGGCATATCTCAAAAACCCTCAGTTTGCCGCCGCGCTTCGCGGTTTTGAGACTATAATCTGCGGCGGAGAAGCCTTTTCGCCGGATTTGCTTCAAAATCTAAGGCAGCTAACGGAGGCCAAAATCATAAACCAGTACGGCCCTTCGGAGACTACGGTCGCGGTGAGCTACAGTGTTTTAAGCGATACGGACAGGATAACAATTGGAAAGCCAATGCCAAACTGCAGGCTTTATGTGTTGGACGAGTGGCGCAGGCCGCTGCCGGTTGGCGTTTACGGCAATCTCTATGTAGGCGGAGCCAGCGTCGGACGCGGCTACAGAAACGCGCCCTCGCTCACTGCCGAAAGCTTCTTTGAAAATCCATTTATAAAGGGCGAAATTATATATAAAACAGGTGATATAGCCGCGTGGACTGAAAGCGGAGAACTGTTAATTTCAGGCCGCCTCGACAGGCAGGTAAAGCTGCGCGGACTGAGGATAGAGCCGCAGGAGGTATCTGCCTGTATCTCGAGACACCCGAGTGTCACCGATGCCGCCTCCAAGGTTATCTCGCGAAGCAGACAGCAGCTTCTGGTCGTATACTTTACCTCGGAAAATCCGGTGCCGGAGACGGAGCTTATGGCCTTTGCCGCCGAGTATCTGCCGAGGTATATGATACCCGCGCGCATAATCAGGCTTGATAAGCTGCCGCTTACGGCTAACGGAAAGATAGACGAGGCGGCACTTCCCGAGCCGACGGCTGATGACGCCCCGATTAAAGCCAGCGGTGCTTTTCAGGAGCTGCTGCTCGGCATATTCCGCAGAGTGCTCGGAAACGACTCTATTCACGCCGGCAGCGATTACTTCCTCTGTGGCGGAAACTCTTTAAACGCTATGGAAGCTCTCGGCGAGATTGAGGAAACGACCGGAATTCGCCTTCGCATATCTGACTTCTACGCCTGCCGTACCGTTAGGAAAATAGACGAGTATCTTTCGTCAAAATCCGGAGAAGCGGCTGTTCCTGTCGCCTTTACTAAGGCCGGAAGGCGGGATAAGTATCCGATTTCACCTATGCAGAGCAATATATATGTCCAGTCGTTTATGGACTCGGGCAGGCTTGCCTACAACATGCCTGGCGCGTTCAAGCTCGGCTTTACTCCGGATATAGCGCGCCTTGAAAACGCGTTTAAGCTGCTTATAGACGGCGACGACTGCTTCCGTACCTCGTTTGTTCAGAATAAAGGAGAGATTAGCGCGGTTATAAGCGACAGCGTACCTTTCACGCTGTCCGTTCTTCATGGCAGCAGGGAGGAAGTGTTCGCCGAGTTTCTAAAGCCCTTTGAGCTCTCGAAGGCTCCGCTGCTTCGCGCCGCCTTGTGGGAGGAAGAAAAGGACAGCTTCGTACTTCTTGTCGACAGTCACCATATTATCGGTGACGGCGTAAGCACGCCGATAATCATAGAGCGTCTAAGTAAGCTCTATTCGGGCGAAACTGTGGAGGTGCCCTATTCCTACAAGGACTACGTCTGTGATATGGAAATACGCAGGGAGGATTGCTCCGGCGAGCAGGGATACTGGAAAAATACGCTTTTGCCCTTGCCCGAAGGCCTCGATTTGCCGCTAGACGCGCCTCGCCCATCTGTTTTCGATTATAAGGGCGCCCACCTCGCTTTTGATGTTTCTCCCGAGCTTACGCGGAGTGCTGACGAATACTGTGAGAAGCTTGGCGTTACCTCCTTTATGCTATATCTCGGTGTTTTCGGCATACTTGTTTCAAAAATAACAGGCCAGAACGATTTTATCGTCGGAACACCCGTAGCCGGCAGGCTGCGCCCCGAGCTTCAGAAGATTTGCGGCCTTTTTATGAACACCCTGCCTATAAGACTAAGGCCTGAGGGAGAGCTTGAAAATTACTTCAGAAGTATTAAAGACTCGGTTCTCGGCATGCTCGATAATCAGAAGCTGCCGCTTGAGAGCATTATTTCAATGCTGAATTTGCCGCGCACGCTTTCACAGAATCCCCTTTATCAGCTGCTTTTCTCCTTCCGTCCAATTGACGCTGGAGCTTTCGAGCTCGGCGGACATAAGCTTGAATACGTTCCCATACCGACTGGCTCGACTAAGCTTGACCTGAGTATCGAGGCCGCAAGGGAAGGCGAGAGCTTATCGTTCAACGTCGAATACGCCACCTCGCTTTTCAGCCGCGAGACAATCGATTTGTACGGACGTTCTTTTGTTAAGCTGATTTCAGAGGTCTTGGAAAACGACAATAGAACGATTGAAGAAATCTCCGCAGTTTCAGACGAGGACAAGCGTGTTCTTTTTGACGAGCCGAATAGCAGTAGAATACCTTATCCGAACAAAACGCTAAACCAGATATTCGCGGAGCAAGCGAAGGAAAACCCCGATAAGACCGCAGTTATCTGGCACGACAGCAAAATTACCTTCAGCGAGCTTAATAAAAGAGCCGATGAAATTGCATCGCTTCTTATAAGCAAGGGAGTAAAGCGCGGCGACCGCGTTGGACTGCTTTGCCGCCGCACGCCCGATCTTCTTGCTTCAATGCTCGGCATATTAAAAGCGGGCGCGGCTTATCTGCCCGTGCTTACTGACTATCCGACTTCGCGCATAAGCTATATGCTAAGTAACGCGGAGGCCAAGCTCCTGCTTTCAGACCCTATAAGCCTCGCCATGCTCGACGGAGCTTTGCCGTGCCCCGTGGCCCTGACCGACGAATCGACGCCTCACGCAGAGCTTATCGGCGCTCAGGAGCCCTCCGACCCAATTTATGTTCTCTATACCTCGGGCTCGACTGGACAGCCCAAGGGGGCGCAGCTTCCGCACAGGGCAATAACAAATCTGCTCGAAGCCATTAAAGGCGTCATGAACGGAAACGAGGGGCCGGTTCTCTGCACCTCGAACGTTACCTTTGACATTTTCATTACCGAGAGCTTGCTCGCACTCGCGCAGGGCTTTGCTGTCGTGCTCGCAGACGATGAGGAAATGATGCTACCGTGGAAGATTGCGGAGCTTGTTTCAAAGCACAACCCGAAGATGATGCAGTTCACTCCCTCAAGAATGCTGATGGTGCTCGGAAACGATGCATTCAAATCCACAATCTCTAATGTTGAGATGGCTATTGTTGCTGGCGAGATGGTCACGCCGCGTCTTGTTGAGAAGTTCAAAAAGCACTGTCAGGGAAGGCTTATCAACATGTACGGTCCGACCGAGGCTGCCGTTTACGTTGCTTACGCGGAGCTTTTTGAAAACACTCCTGTAGCAATCGGCAGACCAGTTAACAACTGCAGAATCTATATACTCGATGAAAACAAAGCTCCGGTGATGCCGACCGCAAGAGGCGAAATCTACATCGCGGGAGACTGCCTTGCCGACGGCTATATTTCGCGTCCCGACCTGACTGAATCGCTGTTTTTGCCCGATCCCTTCTTCCCGGGACAGAAGATGTACAAAAGCGGAGACATCGGCAGAATTCGAGCTGACGGAGTGATTGAGTGCTTAGGCCGCAAGGATTCTCAGATAAAGATTAACGGAATCCGCGTCGAGCTTGACGAAATCACCTCTGCTATGACAAAGGCGGGAGCCTTAGAAGCCGCCACGATAGCGCAAAAGAATCCCGACGATTCTACAAGCCTGTTTGGCTTTGTCACGCCGAGGGAGCTTGATATTAATCTTCTGAAAACCAAGCTCGGAAGCATACTGCCGCCCTATATGATTCCCTCGCAGATTATGGCGCTGGACGCTCTTCCGCATAACGCGAGTGGAAAAACCGATATTCAGGCGCTGAAGAAGCTTATTAACGAGCCTTCGGCTGTTTCACCACAATTTGAAACTCTTAGCTCATGCGCACAGCCGACAAAAGCCGAGGAATTATTATCCGTAGGTGAGACCGCCGGTTCGTCCGTAAAACCCGAAGTCACACACGGCTCGGCGCTCGAAACAATACTTGAAATATGGAGCGATACGCTTGGAACAGGAGTCATCGAAACTGAAACGTCTTTCTTTGAGCAGGGCGGCAGCTCTCTCGGCGCGCTCAATATTCTAAGCCAGTATTTTAACCGCGGCCTTATAATGACGCTTGAACAGTTTTATAAAAACCCAAGTCCCATAAAGCAGGCGGAGCTACTCGGCACTCAAATGAATTTATCCGAAAATCCTCCTTTGGAGAGCACATCTGAAATTCGCAAGCCCGTACCCGAAAAGATCATCTTATCGCCGTCTGAGGCAGTGTTCCCAGCAAAAGTGCCCGCTCCGTCAAAGCCGATTTTTATTGGGCTTGCTGAGCGTGTGCTTTTAACAGGCACCACGGGATTTTTGGGAGCGCACCTTCTTCGCGCTTTGCTTGAGAGAGGCGTTTACAAGGTTGCCTGCCTGCTTAGGGACGGGGACAAGAGTCGCCTTTGCAACATGCTTTCGTGGTACTTCGGCGAGAGCTGGACAAAGCGCAACGCTGCCTTTATAGAAGCGGTAAAGGGCGATATCACAAAGCCGATGCTCGGAATTGACACAGAAGTGTATGCACGGCTTTCCGGTAACTTTAGGGCAATCTACCACGCGGCTGCCGACGTAAGGCATTTTACCAACGGAAGCTGCTCTGAGGACACAAATTTAATAGGAACCGAAAACGCAATAGAGCTTGCGCTTAAGGAACGCGTTCCGCTTATACACATATCCACCGCCAGCATAAGCGGAGATTACGTCAGGGAGGACGCGCAAAGGCAGGTCGTATTCACCGAAAATGACTTCAACATTGGACAAAACTTCGAAGACAATATTTATGTAAAGACTAAATTCCTCGCTGAAAACGCCGTGTATTCCGCTATGGAGCGCGGGCTTGACGCAAGAGTTTTCCGTGTCGGCAGGCTGGTCGGTCGTTGCAGTGACGGCGTATTTCAGAAAAACGCGGAGACAAACGCCTTCTACAACCTTGTACAAAGTATAGGAAAGCTTGGAGTCCTACCGAGAGAAATGGCTTTGGAGCCTTTGGAGATAACGCCTGTTGACGTATGCGCCGACGCGATTTTAGCGCTTGAAACCGCTCCGCTTACGACCTACCATATTATACAACCAAACCCCTCTCCCTTTGGAGAGATTATCAAGGGGATGTTCTCAAGCCTTAGAATAGTAGATGAGGAGAGCTTTGAAAAAATCCTGGCTCAGAGAGCCGCCGATGGGGACGCGGAGGCTCTGGCTCCCCTAATTGAAACCTGCAACAGGGTAAAATCAACTCCCTCAAGCATAAAGATAACAGCTGAAGAGACACATCGATACCTGCGTGAAGCCGGTTTTGTCTGGCCCGAAACGTCTCTAGTTTATCCGCAGAGAGATTAATCAAAAAAGAGACTATTATTTTAGGGGGCTGTGCTTATGGTTTCTAATTTTGCCACCGTAGTATTTATTTTTATCATAGCCGTGTCTATTATTTTCCTTATATGGAGCATGTACAGGAGAAAGGAACTAAGGTTCATTCACAAGCTCTATATGAGCTTCTGCGTCGTTGTATCTGTATGGGCCATGACAATGATAGGAATAAGATTTACGGATCCTAAAAACACTGTTATGCTCTTCGTAATGGATTCGATCTCCTATATCGGCGGTGCCTATTCGGCCGTGCTCATGCTTATGATTAATATGGCGTTTGTAAAGAGCGTCGACCGCATGCCCCGAAAATGGTATCTGCTTTTAATTCTTCCCACTTTAACGAACATAATTGTCTGGACAAATCCCTTCCACCATTTGCAATATGTTGTGTTCTCTGTTATTCGCAGCGAGATAGTATTCGGCCCCTATATCTTTGTTACCGGCGTATATAACTACGTCTGTCTGGTGGCCGCCACTTTCCTGGTTATACGCTTTGCGGTAAAGAACAGAAGCAGGCTTTACCTTATGCAAAGCACCCTTTTCGCGATTGGACAGCTCGCTCCGCTTATCGTCAGTATTACCGCGACGATTGGTATCTTTCAGGTCTCTATTGCGACAACCCCTATAAGCTTCATAGTTACGGTTTTTTGCCACTATATAGCAATTTACAGGCTGCATGTTTTGGACCTTAAGCCTATAGCAACGCAGCACGTTCTGGACTGGATATCGGACTGCTATCTAATACTCAGCGAGAACGGACTTGTTATAAGCGACAATCTGCCGTTTCGCAAAGTGTTCGGAAAGCTTTACGGTATAAGGGAAAATAAGTATTTGGTGGACTGTATCGTTGAGGATGATGTCGTCGGCAAATCGACAATAAACAACCTGCTGACAACAATTGAAGCTTGCCGAGAAAGCCGCTCGGCTATTTCCTACGAGCAGGCGATAAACATCCCAACCAACAATGGAGATTACCAGAAACGCTACTATACCGTCGATATCACACCGCTGGTGCTCAATAATAAGGTTACAGGCTTTGTGGCAATCTTCAAAGAGATAACGCAGATGAAAAAAAGCATGAAACAGCTTCAGGACGGCCAGACGAGAATGATGGAGCAGGAGCGGCTTGCGTTTCTCGGTCAGATGATGGGAGGACTTGCCCACAATCTGAAGACGCCAATAATGAGCATTTCCGGCTGTGTTTCCGCCATAGAGGTTCTTGTACAGGAGTGCAGGGAATCTCTCGGCGACGAAGATATAACAGAAGATGACTATAGAGAGATATACTTCGAAATCGACGACTGGCTTCTTAAAACCCGCGATTCCTGTACATATATGTCCGATATTATTACCGCGATTAAGGGACAGGCCGCAAACGCCAGCACCTCGCTCAAGGCCGAGTTTACCGTAGACGAGCTCATTAAGCGCTCCGCGCTCCTTATGCGCCACGAGCTACTCAGCAGCGGCTGTCAGCTCGTAATTGAATATGACCCCGAAAGCCGGATAATTGTCACGGGAGACATCAACAGCCTGATACAGGTGCTTAACAACCTCGTCACAAACGCTATTGACGCACAGAGGAATACCGAAAGCGACAAGGTTTGTATCGGCTTGCGTCAGGACGAAACACATCTTAGCATATATGTTAGGGACAGGGGCAAGGGCGTTGAGCCGAGAGTAAGGGAAAGGCTTTTCAGAGAAATGATAACCAGCAAGGGCACTAAGGGCACAGGCCTTGGTCTTTATATTTCTAACGCGATAATCCGCGGAAAATTCGGAGGTTATATGTGGCTTGAGGACAATCCGGAGGGAGGCTCGATTTTCGGCTTTTCTATACCACTGGAATCTGTAAATATTGTGAAGGCCGTTAATGGCGAGGTGAAATAAGTGAGAAAGAACAAGCATGATTTAGTTAACGGGGATATTTCTATTTTCACCTTGGACGATGATCCGCTTATGACCGCGACTGTGCAGTCCTACTTCCAGTTTTCCGGATATAAGATTGACATCGAGAACGATCCCTACAGGGCAATAGATAGAGTAAGGAACGGCAGCTACGATATACTGCTGCTGGATTTCCTGATGACACCGATTTGCGGCGATCAGGTAGTAGAACACATAAGAAAGTTCGATCAGGAGATTTTTATTATTCTGCTTACCGGTCACAAGAGCCTTGCGCCCCCCATTAAGACGATAAAAGAGCTTGATATACAGGGGTACTATGAAAAAAGTGACCGCTTTGATCAGCTTGAGCTGCTGGTAGAATCCTGCGTAAAGTCTATCCGCCAGCTTCGAACAATCCGCAGCTACCAGAAAAGCACGGCAGATCTCATTGAAGCCATGCCCCAGATTTACAGGATTGACAATACAAATTCCTGCGGTGAGAATGTCCTGAAGCTTATATCAGAAATGCTCGGCTCGCAAAACGGATTTTTGATACTTAATATTTCTCCAGAGGGTGAGCCGGAGATACGAAAATTCTGCATTGGCGAATGCATGACCGCAATAAGCAGCCTTAGCTTTCAGCAGCTGACCGATGATTTTGAGAAAATCATCAATAACGACGAATCGGTACTTTATTCTTATCTGTACGGTGAAAACGAACAAATCATCGGGCTTCTGGCTTTAAAGTTCAGTACCCTGCCAAGTCTGCACCAGTCGCAGATATTCCAGCTTTACGCAAAGCAGTCCTCAGTAGCGCTCAATAATATGCTGCTTGTTTCAAAAATCGATAAGAGCTATTACGAGATGGTGCAGGTAATCCGCCTGATGGTCGACGCAAAGGATATTATTACGAGAGGACATTCCGACAGGGTCGCATACTTTTCCGAAAGGCTTGCGTCGGCTCTGGGCAAGGACAAAGCCTTCTGCGACAGAGTAAAAACTGCGGGGCTTTTCCATGACGTTGGCAAAATGGGTATGCCAGACGAAATACTTTGCTCAGACAGACCGATAACTCCTGAGGAGTTTGAGACAGTTAAAAAACATCCGATAAACAGCTGCAATATTTTATCAGTCGTATCCTACTTTAAAGACATAGCGCCTATTGTAAGACAGCATCATGAACGTATAGACGGCAAAGGCTATCCGGACGGCTTGCCGGGCTTCGAAATCCTGGAGGAAGCAAGAGTCATATCCATAGCCGACGCGTTCGACGCAATGATTTCAACCCGGTACTACAGCGGTTCGCTCACAGTTGAGCAAGCAGTTGAGCAGCTTATACAATACCGAGGTACACAGTTCGACGCTGATATGGTTGATGTTTTTGTTGAACTTATCAAGGATTGGGAAAGAATTAAGTCAGATCTGGAATCTTATGACAATTAATAAAGGGGGCGCAAAAAATGAAGCCGTATCCGTTTAACAAGGCAGACTATTACGACAACTTTTCCGATTTTGTAAAGGGCATAGAAAAATTTGGGGACAAACCGGCTATTGAGTGGTTTGACAAAAATAAGACCAAGTATTCAAAGGAATACAGGAATCTGTGCA
>CAYQMY010000053.1:0-11095 GCA_964418735.1 uncultured Oscillospiraceae bacterium
TAGGGGGAATTGGATTCCCCCTAGAAGCTTGTCGAAAACACTTTTTCGACAAGCTAATGCAGCGGCGTGCAAGCCGCTGCATTTCTTATATTCTCTTGAAATTCCTATCAAGACTTCTCTTTGTCAGCCCAACAGAAACCGGTCTGCCGTGGGGGCAGTATTTTATTTCCCCCGAAACGACCTTCTCGACCACCGGTATGTATTCCCTCGGCTCGGACTTACTGCCTGCCTTTATCGCTGCCTTGCAGGCAACGCTAGCAAGAATCTCGTCCTTAACACCCAGACTCCCCGGCCTTTTCCCGAGTCTTATATCCTCGCAGACCTCAGTCAAAAGTGCGGTTATGTCGCAAGCCGCTATATCGGCTGGAACTCCGCTTACCGCCACCGTGCCGCTTCCGAAGTCGTCTATTTCAAAGCCCAGCTCCTCGAGAAGCTCCCTTTGGCTAATGAGCTCCGCCGCCTCTTCCCGGCCGACCGCCGCAAGATGCGGTGTTATCAGCGCCTGCGACATTGCGGCCCGCTCGCCGTTTTTAAGCCTGTCAAAAAGCATGCGCTCATGCGCCGCGTGCTTGTCTATAAGCAGCAGGCTTTCTCCGCGTTCAACGATTATGTAGGTGTTCATGGTTTCCCCGATTATCCGATAGGCTTCGTCCTCTGTTTTTGGAGGCTGAGGCTTGGGAGAAGTCGGCTCCGTCGCGGGATGCTGAAGGTTGATTTCCTCCTTCGGCCGCCATGCTGCGGCAGGGGCGGCGTTATATGCTATCCTCGTCTGCTCCACCGCCTGTATAGGAAGCGGCTTTGCTGCTTCGGGCGCGGCCACAGAGGATTTGAAATCCACGCTTCTGTTATACATCCCCGTTTCCTGAAAGGGCTTCGGCGCTTCGCCGCGCTTTTCAGTATAAGCAGGCTTCGGGGCTTCGGATTCTGTCTTTATAGATTGGAAATCGCCTTTGGGCACGTCCACGATTTTTGGCTTTGATATTTCCAGCTCTATCTTCGGCTGCGTATTTCCCGAAAGCGCCGACTTTGCAGCGTAGTAGACCGCGTCAAAGACCTGCTTTTCTCCGAGGAACTTTATCTCTGTCTTTGCCGGGTGGACGTTCACGTCCACAGATGACGGATTTACTGTTAAATAGAGAACGCAGGCGGGGAACCTGCCGGTAAAAAGGCTGTTTCTGTAGGCCTGTTCGAGAGCCGTCTGAAGCGTCGGTGACTTTACGAATCTTCCGTTTACGAAGAAAAACTGATGGCTGCGGTTGCCTCTGGCCCCGTTGGGCGAGGAAATGTAGCCCTCTACCGACACAAGAGTATCCGTCGCCGCCGCATGAACCATGCTGTTTGAAAAGTCCCTGCCCAGCACAGAATATATGCAGGAGTCCTTACGTCCGTCACCGGGCGTGTGGCACTCTTCCTTTTCGTCCTTTATGTAGCGTATGGAAATCTCCGGATGAGAAAGCGCGCAGCGAATCACGGCCGATGAGACCGCCGAGCCCTCCGAAGAATCCTTTTTCATAAACTTTAGTCGCGCCGGGGTATTAAAAAACAGGTCGCGCACAATTATCGTCGTACCCTCGGGGCAGCCGGCAGGAGACTTTTCTATAACCTTGCCGCCCTCGAGCGAAATTGAGGTGCCCTCCTGTGCCCCGCGCTCCCTCGTGAACATATCTATGCGCGAAACCGCCGATATCGCCGCAAGAGCCTCGCCGCGAAAGCCGAGAGTCTTTATCGAAGCGAGCTCTTCTTCTTTAAGGAGCTTGCTGGTCGCGTGGCGCAGAAAGGCTGTCTCGGCGTCCTCGGGAGCCATCCCGCAGCCGTCGTCCGTAATACGCATGTATGTCATACCGCCGTTTTTTATCTCAACAGTCAGGGCAGAGGCGCCCGCGTCTATCGCGTTTTCAATGAGCTCCTTTACCACGGAGGCGGGGCGTTCGACCACTTCACCCGCGGCTATAAGGTCGGCCATATGCTGTGACATCTCGATTATTTTAGCCATATCTTCCTCCGAACTTGAATAAGCAAGCATTAAATTCAGTATAACCAGTTTTGCCTTATTCGTCAAACACCCGTTGTAAATTTTGTTGCGAAATGTTAAAATATAAGTTATTATCTGATCGGAGATATTTACCTTGGAACGTAATAATGAAACGCCTGAAATTGAACTCATGCGTCAAAGCGAAATTATGGCCCGTGTGGCCGAGAAAAACGCCGCCCTCCCCTCCTCTCCCAAGGCCTTTGTAGACACCTACGGCTGTCAGCAAAACGAGGCCGACAGCGAGAGAATACGCGGAATGCTTAAGAGCATGGGCTATACCTTCACGAAGGACGAATTTGAGGCCGACGTAGTCATAATAAATACCTGCGCCGTCAGAGAGCACGCAGAAATGCGCGTTTTCGGAAACGTCGGCGCGCTTTCGCATGCCAAAAAGGCCCGCCGCGATATGGTTATTGCGATTTGCGGCTGCATGGTTCAGCAGGAGCATGTGGCCGAAAAAATAAAAAAGTCCTACCCCTATGTCGACCTTGTGTTCGGTACACATGAGCTGCCTCGCCTTCCGGAGCTTCTTGAGAGCGTCCTGAGGCCAAAGCACAAGCGTGTTTTCGCATTAAGGCAAAGTGACGGCGAGGTGACAGAGGGTCTGCCCGTTTTCCGCGACAGAGGAGTCAAGGCCTGGCTTTCCGTAATGAACGGTTGCAACAACTTCTGTTCTTACTGCATTGTACCCTATGTGCGCGGCAGGGAGCGAAGCCGGAGGCCCGAACACATAATCGCTGAAGCTAGGGAAATCATCGCCGAGGGCTATAAGGATATAACCCTTCTCGGACAAAATGTTAATTCCTACGGCAAGGATCTCGGGACCGGTGTTGATTTTGCGTATCTTATTGAGGAGATAAACAAAATCGACGGCGAGTTTGTCATACGCTTTATGACCAGTCACCCAAAGGACGCCACAAGACGTCTTTTTGAAGCCATGGCAAGATGCGAAAAGGCCGCGAGGCATATTCATCTTCCGTTTCAGGCCGGCAGCTCCCGCGTTCTGAAGGCCATGAACCGCGGCTACACAAAGGAAGACTATCTGCGCCTTGTTGAAATGGCGAGGGAGCTGATCCCCGACATCGTTCTGACGAGCGACGTAATTGTCGGCTTCCCCGGCGAAACAGACGAGGAATTTGAGGAAACGCTTGAGGTTCTGGAAAAGGTTCGCTTTGACGCCCTCTTCACCTTTATATACTCTCCGCGCAAGGGAACGCCTGCGGCAGATATGACAGACCCCTTCACAAGAGAAGATAAGCAGCGCCGTTTTGACCGCCTGCTTGAGCTTCAAAATTCAATTTCGGCTCAAAAGCATTCCAAATATGTCGGAACCACCGTTCGCGTGCTCGTAGACGGAAACGCCGACACTGATTATAATCTAACCTCCCGCACAACGGGCGGTCGGCTTGTTCATTTGAAGGGTGACGACTCCTCCATAGGAGAATTCGTAAACGCGAAAATAACGCACAGCACTACATGGGCTCTTTACGGCGAGATATTATAGGTAATTAGAAATTACTTCTGGAGGTGCGGTATGGCTGAAACAACCCCGATGATGCGCCAATACAAGGAAATTAAAAGTCAGACTGAGGACTGCATCTTATTTTTCAGGCTCGGTGACTTTTACGAGATGTTTGACGAGGATGCCCGTACGGCCTCCAGAGAGCTTGACCTGACCCTCACCACCAGAGACAGGGCGAAGGAAAATCCGGACGAGCGCACGCCTATGTGCGGTGTGCCGTATCATTCGAGCGAGGCATATATCGCGAGACTTTTAGCAAAGGGCTACAAGGTGGCCATCTGCGAGCAGACCGAGGACCCGGCTCTCGCAAAGGGACTCGTTTCCCGGGACGTCGTACGTATCATCACACCCGGCACGGTGATATCGAGCTCTATGCTCGATGAAAGCAAGTCCAACTATATAGCCTCCGTTTATCTGGACGCCGCTAGCTCCGCCGTATGCTTTGCCGACATTTCGACCGGTGAATTTTCACTCGCCGCGTTCTCCGAAAATAACGAGACGCATATAGTAAATGAGCTGGGGCGCTACCGTCCGGCGGAGGCCGTTTTAAACTCCGGTGCTTTTGAAAGCCCGTCGGTATACAAATATATTTCTTCCGCCTCAGGCTGTCCTTTCATAAACGCCGACCAAAGGTTTTCGTTTATGGAATCCGCCGCGCTTATCTGCGAGCAGTTTGCGGTACCTGATCTTGACGAGCTGGGGCTGGAAGACAATCCTGCCGCAGTCTGTGCCGCGGGCGCGCTTTTATCCTACATACACGAGACGCAGAAAACCGACCTGTCGCATATAAATTCACTCAATTTCTATACCTCCGGCCAGTTTATGGAGCTGGATATTTACACGAGAAGAAATCTTGAGCTGACCGAAACCCTGCGCTCCGGCGAGAAGCGCGGAAGCCTTCTCTGGGTGCTGGACAACACCAAAACATCCATGGGCGGAAGGCTCCTTCGCTCCTGGCTCGAAAAGCCGCTGCTTACGCCCGCCGCGATAAACCGCCGCCTAAACGCGGTCGGAGAGCTCTTCGGAGAGGGCATTATCAGAAGCGAGCTGAAGCTTGCGATGCGCGAAATTGGCGATATTGAGCGTCTTATCGGGCGTATTGTCTACGGCACCGCCAATTGCCGTGACCTCGTCGCCCTTTCTTCCTCCGCAGAAAAGCTGCCCGAAATTCGAAGGCTCCTTTCCCCCTTGAAGTCAGCGGCTCTTCGAGAGCTTTCGCAGCTGGACGACCTTGCCGATATTAAAGCCAAAATTGACCGCGCCATCTGCGACGAGCCGCCGTTTTCAGTCAGAGAGGGCGGCATGATACGCCGCGGCTACAGCGAGGAGGTCGACAAGCTCCGTCAGCTTTCCGAAAACGGAAACGAGGCCGTCGCCGCGATAGCGGTATCGGAGCGCGAGCGCACAGGCATTAAGAAGCTGCGCATCGGCTACAACAAGGTTTTCGGCTACTATATAGAAATTCCGCGCTCCCAGAGCAGCGAAGTCCCGGAAAACTATATCCGCAAGCAGACGCTTGCAAACTGCGAACGCTTTATCACGGAGGAGCTCAAGGAGCTTGAGACCTCTCTGCTCAACTCAAAGGAGCGGCTCGCCGCACTCGAATACGAGCTTTTCACCGAGCTGCGCGAGGACATCGCCAGGGAAGTCCTTCGAATTCAGCGTACCGCTTATCTGGTTGCCGAGGCGGATGTTCTAAACTCCTTCGCCGAGACAGCCGCAAAAAACAACTTCTGTATGCCGGAAATTGATCTATCGGGAGTAATCGATATCAAGGACGGGAGGCACCCCGTGGTTGAGCGCACACAGCCCGATGGGCTTTTCGTGCCAAATGACACATATCTTGACACCTCCGGAAACCGTACGGCTATCATTACAGGCCCCAACATGGCTGGAAAGTCGACCTATATGCGACAGACCGCGCTTATAGTGCTCATGGCCCAAATCGGAAGCTTTGTCCCCGCGAAATCGGCGCGCATTGGCATTGTTGACCGGATTTTTACTCGTATTGGCGCGTCTGACGACCTAGCCTCCGGTCAGTCAACCTTTATGGTTGAAATGGCGGAGGTAGCGCAGATTATAAAAAATGCTACATCTAAAAGCCTTCTGGTTCTGGACGAAATCGGGCGCGGCACCTCCACCTTTGACGGCATGGCGATCGCCAGAGCCGTTCTTGAGCACTGCGCCGACAGGAGAAGACTTGGCGCAAAGACCATGTTCGCCACCCACTATCATGAGCTTACCGCTCTTGAAGAAGAACTGGAGGGCGTCAAAAACTATAACATTTCCGCGAAGAAGCGCGGTGACGACGTAATATTCCTTAGAAAGATAGTGCCGGGCGGAGCCGACGACAGCTACGGCATTGAGGTCGCGAAGCTCGCCGGAGTGCCGGACTCCGTTATCCGCAGGGCTAAAGCGGTGCTCTTCTCTCTGGAAAGCAATGTAAGTACAAAACAAGACAGCCGCTTTTCTTCCGAGGATGAACCCCAGATTTCTCTCGGCAGCGTGGCTGCTGAGGCCGCCGCCGAGAAGCTTCGCTCAATAGACCTTAACACGCTGACGCCCATAGAAGCCATGAACCTGCTCTTTGAACTGAAACGAGGTGTTGAATAGCTTGCCTTTACTTTACCCCCAAAAGAGAAAAGAACTTATCTGCGGGCTGATTTATCTCCCGCTGCATATATTCCTCATGCCCTTCGCGGTCAGTCTGGTTTTTGCCCCTCTGTTTTCGCTGTTTGGCAAAACCCCCTCTGAGGCGACGCTTACACTTATTTATTACCTTATAGGCTTTTTATTCATTCTCGTCTTTATGAGCGGTTTCCTGAAAGGCTCCTTTTCGGACTTTACAGACCGATTCGCTTCGTCGCTTCAGTCCGCACTGCTAGGCTATATCCTTTATATAATAATGCTCTACGCCGTAAGCTATATCCTGACCCTCATAAGCGCCCAGCCCCCTTCCAATCCCAACAACGAAGCCGTTACGTCTCAGATTTCAAGGAACTGGGAGACAATGCTCGTATCAACAATTCTGCTCGCTCCGATAGTAGAGGAAACGCTGTTTCGCGGTGTCCTTTTCGGACTGATACGCAAAAGGAGCCGCACCGCCGCGTATATTGTGTCTTTTCTTTTATTCGCGACCTATCACCTTTGGACCTACGCCTTAAAGGGCTTCGACATAAGGTATATTTTTTATATGCTGCAGTATCTGCCCGGCTCCATTGCTCTGGCGAGGTGCTATGAAAAAAGCGGAACAATATGGGCCCCGGTTTTACTGCACATGATGATAAACGGAGTCTCGGTATTCCGGTAAATTGGTTTAGAATTGTTCAACATGAATATTCTTATGGGGCTGTAACCATGCACTTCGTGCATAAATGGTTATCGTCCCCATTTTTTATTCATTTTTTCTAAATATTTTGCCATATTATATAAATTTGGTTATTGACTCTTTTCACTTTGATATATATAATTTCGCATAGTATAATTCACAAAACGCATATATGAATTATTCTATACAAATTTTATTAAACTTATGTTAAATGTTTTCTATGCTGCGGTGATTCGCTTCGGTTAATATTTGACAGTTTAAATATCAATTAAAAGGGTGAAAAAATGGAAAAAACAATGGTTAGGCTGGACCGCAAAGGTTTAATATCCTTGTTTACAGCTGTTGCTCTGGTGTTTCTCTCACGCATAGTTCCTCTGCCCGAGGGCCTGACCCGCGGAGGTCTGACATCGATTGTACTACTTATCGCGGCAATAATTTTATGGATTTCCGAAACGATGAACCTCGCTGTCACGACAATTATGATAGTCGCAACTCTCCCGTTTTTCGGTTTAATGACTCCCACCGTAGTTTTTTCTAGCTTTGCCAGCAGCGTATTCTTTTTCGTGCTGGCCACCTTCGCTCTTACCGCAGCGCTTGTTACAAGCACTATTCCCACCCGAATCGCGGGATTCATACTCAACTGGTCGGGGCAAAACTCAAAAAAGCTCATTATGGGCTTCGTCATCGGCACCGCCCTGCTTTCTTCCATTATGTCCAACGTTCCGACCTGTGCCCTCTTCGCCTCGCTTGCTATAGCTATACTTAAAACGGACGGTGACCCGAAGCCCGGCACCTCCCGACTGGGAAAAGCGCTTATGATAGGTGTTCCCGCAGGCTCGGTCTTGGGCGGATTTATAACTCCCGCCGGAAGTCCCACAAACGTTTTGGCAATTGAGATGCTTGAAAAGGCCGGTATTCGCGTTACCTTCCTTGATTGGATTATAATTGGTCTACCCCTTGCTCTAATTTGCTGTGTCATTGTCTCGGTCTGGCTCGGTATTATGTTTCGTCCGGAGCCGATATCCAAAGATGCCCTTGAAAAGGCAAAGCTAATGGTCGCCGAGGCTGGCCCGCTTTCCTCACGTGAAAAGAAAATGCTGTCTGTCATTTTCCTTATGTTCGTATTCTGGATTTCGAGCACCTGGGTCCCCGCCTTCAACACTACGCTTATCGCCCTTCTTGGAATGTGTGCTTTCTTCCTGCCCGGCGTAAACGTTCTGACCTGGGACCAGTTTTGTGAAAACGCGGGCTGGGACTCGCTGTTTATGGTAGGCGGAGTAGGTTCTCTTGCCCAGGCCATACTGACCAGCGGAGCTGCCACCTGGATAGTAAACTCCCTGCTCTCAAACGCTGCATCCTGGTCTCCGCTTGTTGTCTTTATCGTGATTTCTACAGTTGTATGCTGTCTGCACATTATGATTCCTTCGGGTCCCGCAGTCGTCGGACTTGCCGTAATGCCTATGATAGTTCTGGCAAAGAGCATCGGCATAAGCCCGGTTGCCGCCGCTGTAATAACCTCCTTCTGGGGTGGCGTTACACTTATGCTCCCAATCGACGCGGTTCCGATGCTTACATACGGCTACGGCTATTATAAGATGCCGGAGATGGCCAAATTCGGCTGGCTCCCAAGTATCGTATTAATCTTTATCAGCGCCCTGTTTATTCCGTTTATGCTTAGAGTCCTTGGCTATGCATAATAGTCCTCTTTCTTAATAGAAAATTCGCTCCGCGATTTACTCGCGGAGCGAATTTTCTATACTATAGCCTTTTCCTGTTCTTTGTTAACTTCGATTTTGCCGTCGACTGCGGTGACTACAAGTCTGTCGCCCTCTTTTACCGAGCCTTCAAGCAGCTTTTCTGCGACGACATCCTCGATGCCGCTCTGGATTGTACGGCGGAGCGGTCTTGCCCCGTACACAGGGTCGTAGCCCTTCTCAGCCATCAAATCCACAGCCGATTCCTCGCACTTAAGAGTGATACCGATTTTCTCCATGCGGCCTCCGGCCTCCTTGAGCATGTTCCCCGCAATCTCCCTGATATTCTCACGGCTCAGGCGGTGGAAAACGATAATATCGTCAATTCTGTTCAGGAATTCCGGCCTGAAGGTATGGCGCAGCTCCTTAAGCACAGCCTCGCGGATTTCGTTCATATTGGCTTCGCCCTTCTCGGTTTCCGCGGAGAAGCCAAGGCGCTTTTTGGTCTCAGTTATATTTTTAGCGCCGACGTTCGAGGTCATTACGATAACGGTGTTCTTAAAGTCAACCCTTCTGCCCTGAGAATCGGTCAGCCTTCCGTCCTCCATTATCTGAAGCATAATATTAAATACATCCTCGTGCGCTTTTTCGATTTCGTCAAACAGGACTACGGAATAAGGCTTGCGGCGCACCTTCTCGGTGAGCTGGCCGCCCTCGTCGTAGCCGACATAGCCCGGAGGCGAACCGATTAGCTTCGATACGGTATGCTTTTCCATGAACTCCGACATATCTATGCGGATCATCGCGTTTTCGTCGCCGAAAAGCGCTTCAGCTAGAGCGCGGCAAAGCTCAGTCTTGCCTACGCCGGTAGGTCCGAGGAACAGGAAGGAGCCTATAGGCCGCTTCGGGTCCTTAAGTCCTACGCGTCCGCGGCGAATCGCCTTGGAAACGGACTTAACTGCCTCGTCCTGCCCGACAACGCGCTGGTGCAGTATCTCCTCCATCTTTAAAAGTCTCTCGCTTTCATCCTGGGTAAGAGACATTACGGGAACGCCTGTCCAGCCGGATACAACCGCCGCGATATCTTCCTTTGTCACACTTGAGCGCTTGCCGCTGGTGACCTTTTCCCATTTTGCTCTTGTTTCGGCAAGCTCAGCACGCAGCTTCTTTTCGCTGTCCCGAAGCTCAGCCGCTTTTTCAAAGTTTTGGCTTCTTACTGCTTCTTCCTTGTTTTTGGAGAGAGCGGATATCTTCTCTTCGATATCCTTCATATCAGGCGGAGGTGTCAGGCTTTCCATACGAACACGGCTCGCCGCCTCGTCAACAAGGTCTATTGCCTTGTCAGGCAGGAAACGGTCGTTAATATATCGGGCGGACATAGTTACTGCGGCTTCAATGGCTTCATCTGTTATTTTGAGCTTGTGGTGCGCCTCGTACTTGTCGCGAAGCCCCTTGAGTATCTGTACGCTTTCCTCCTCAGACGGCTCGTTTACGGTTACGGGCTGGAAGCGGCGCTCAAGAGCCGCGTCCTTTTCGATGTGCTTGCGGTATTCGTTCAGAGTTGTCGCTCCAATTACCTGAACCTCTCCTCTTCCAAGCGCGGGTTTTATTATGTTCGAAGCGTCGATTGCGCCTTCGGCGGCGCCCGCTCCGATTATGGTGTGCATTTCGTCGATGAACAGGATAATGTCTCCGGCCTTCTGCACCTCGTCAAGCGCCGATTTGATACGCTCCTCAAAGTCGCCGCGGTACTTTGTGCCGGCGAGCATTCCGGTGAGGTCGAGCATAATGATGTGCTTGTCGCGGAGGTTTTCGGGAACGTCTCCGGATATAATTTTCTGCGCCAGCCCCTCTGCGATCGCCGTCTTTCCCACGCCCGGCTCGCCTATAAGTACTGGGTTATTCTTGCTTCTACGGCTGAGTATCTGTATTACTCTCGAGATTTCCTTATCTCTTCCAATTACGGGGTCGAGCAGTCCCTTTGACGCAGATTCGGTCAGGTTTCTGCTGAACTGGTCAAGTGTTTTCGTATCGCTTCTCTTTGTATAGCCCTTTGCGGCCTGAGCCTTTGGTCGGAAGTCTGAATTTGAAATCATATTTATTACGTCGGTGTAGAGCTTATTTAAGTCCACCCCTGTTGACGAAATAAGCCTAGCTGCCACGCTGTCGTATTCGCGCAGTATGCCCATAAGAAGGTGCTCTGTGCCGACGTAATTGTGTCCGAGTCTCGCAGCGTCACCTGTCGCAAGCTCGATAATCTGCTTAGCTCTCGGAGTGAGCCCCTGAGACGGCTGCTGATTTTGCCCGTTGCCAACGTTTTTTACTACAAGCTCCTTGATAAGCGCGCTGTCAAGCCCGCCTTCACGCAGTATCCTCGCGGCCGCTCCTCCGCCCTCCCGCGAAAGTCCGAGCAAGATATGCTCGCTTCCTATATAGCTGTGTCCAAGCTCAGCCGCGGCCTCATAGGCAAGGTTTAATACCTTTTTGGCCCTCTCGGTGAATCTGTCTTCATATTTCAT
>CAYQMY010000054.1:0-11042 GCA_964418735.1 uncultured Oscillospiraceae bacterium
GTGGGCAAGGGTACAAAGATTGTTCTTCTCGGCGATCCGCAGCAGATAGATCATCCGCTTTTGGATGAGCGCACAAACGGCCTTAGCTATGCAGGCGAAAAAATGAAAAACAGCCCGCTTTGCTACCAGATTACCATGCAGGCAGACGAATGTGAGCGTTCTCCGCTGGCTTTTGACGCGGCGAGCAGGATGTAGAAAATCATAAAAAGAGGGAATTTCAGTGTACGGCGTAATCGACATAGGATCAAACACTATAAGGCTGTCAATATACCGGAAAACAAAAAAGGGCTTTAAGCTTATGCTGAACAAAAAAAGCATGGCAGGTCTTGCCGGGTACGTTGACAAGCAGGGGAACCTTTCTCAGAAGGGTGTAAACAAAGCGGTGCAGGCTCTTAAAAACTTTAAGCAGATTCTGAATAATATCGGCGTGAGGGATGTTTTCGTGTTTGCCACGGCCTCGCTTCGCAATATAGAAAATACCGCTGAGGTTATGCGCACGTTGAAGGAGCATACCGGCTTTTGCATTGACTTGATATCCGGAGAACAGGAAGCCGTATATGACTTTATAGGTGCAACCCATTTCATGGATCTGCACGACGGCATTATGATAGATATCGGCGGCGGAAGCACCGAGCTTGTTTTTTATATGGACGGCAAGATCAATAAGGCTGTGTCGATACCAATAGGCTCTCTGAGCCTTTATTCGAAGCATGTCAGAGATATTTTGCCGACCGACGAAGAAATGTCGGAAATAAAGAGCAGTATTAAATCTGCGGTCAGGAAGCTTAACATTGACAGCAACGCTCAGATTATCTGTGGTGTGGGCGGCACTGTGCGCGGTGCCTGCAAATTGAACAACGAAATATTTGACCTGTCCGCGGATAACAGAATAGTCGAGGTTAAGAATCTTCGGGATATTCTTTCCCGCTTTTCCAAGGATCGCAACTACGCGGTCAAGAAAATCATTAAAACACTTCCGGACAGAATACACACAATTATTCCGGGGATGACCATTCTCGAAATTCTGGCCATAAAGTATTCAAGCGATGAAATAATAGTAAGCGAATATGGCGTTCGGGAAGGCTATTTATATTCTAAGTTGTTTGTTGAGGGGAAAGAAAATGTCGGAGAAGATTTGCTGCGGTAAGAGATACACGCAGAACAGGGAGCTCAGCTGGCTTAAATTTAACGAGAGGGTTCTTGATGAGGCGGGCGATGAGGATGTCCCGCTTTTAGAGCGCTTTAAATTCGTGGCTATATTTACGAGTAATCTTGACGAGTTCTTTATGATAAGGGTTGGTAGTCTCTTCGATTTGTCCGCGCTTCACGAAAACCTGTGTGATAACAAATCGGGGATGACTCCCAGGGAACAGCTCGATAAGATATATGAGGCGGTTCGTCCCCTCTACAACAAAAAAACTAGGATTTATAATGAAATTAAAAGGGGACTGGACAAATACGGAGTTTCACCGCTTGACTTTTCGGACCTGCAGCCGCCCGAAGTTAAGTTTATTAAGGATTATTACAGAGCGAACATAAGGCCGATACTTTCGCCGCAGATTGTGGACCCGCATCACCCCTTTCCTCATATTCCGAACAAGGAGATATACATATTTACCCTGCTGAAGCACAAGGCCGAGAATATTCTCGGTCTGATTCCGGTTCCGAGATCCTTGCCGCCTGTAATTTTTCTTCCGGGCAGCGAGGTGAGGTTTATACGGACGGAAAAAATCATTTATGAATTTGCGGACGATGTTTTCGGCAAGTATGAAATAGCGGAAAAAAACTGCATCAGTGTGACAAGAAACGCAAATATTAATCCGGACGACACAGCAATCGAGGACTTTGCTGATTTTCGCAACAAAATGAAAAAGCTGCTTCAGAAGAGAAACAGGCTGTCGGTAATAAGACTCGAAGCCAATTACGCGCTTTCGGAGAAATTCACTTCATACCTTTGCGACAAGTTTGATATTGAGCGAAATCAGATTTTTATTTCGGATACGGCCCTGAATATGGGTTATATTTTCAGCATATTCGACAGGCTTTCCGCAGCTCAAAAGCGGCAGCTGACCTATCCAGAGTTTAACCCTCAGTCCTCCCCGAGTCTGGACTTGAGCCACAGCCTCATAAAGCAGATAAAGCAAAAGGACGCGCTTCTCTCGTATCCCTATGAGAGTATGGACGCTTTTCTTAATTTGATAAAAGAGGCATCATCCGACCCCAACGTAATATCTATTAAAATTACGATTTACAGACTGGCAACCCGAGCCAAGCTCATTGATTACCTGTGCGCAGCCGCCGAAAACGGCAAGGATGTTACCGCCCTGATGGAGCTGAGGGCGCGTTTCGACGAGCAAAACAACATTGACTGGTCGAACAAGCTTGAAGAATCAGGCTGCAAGATTATATACGGATTTGAAAAGTATAAGGTTCATTCCAAGGTCTGTCTTATAACGATAAAAGAAAAAAGCGGGGTAAGCTACATCACTCAGGTCGGAACCGGTAATTACAATGAAAAAACAGCAGAGCTTTACACCGACCTTTCCCTGATAACGGCAAACCAGGCAATCGGCTTGGATGCCAACGAGTTTTTTAAGAACATGTCGATAGGAAATGTTGAAGGGGAGTACAAGAGGCTTCTCGTTGCACCTGTTAATATGAAAAGCAAGCTTCTCGAGCTGTTTGACATGGAAATCGAAAAAGGGCAGTTGGGCTCGGTTATTATTAAAGCGAATTCTCTTACCGATATAGATATCATAAACAAGCTCTCCGAGGCTTCAAATGCAGGGGTTAAGATAAAGCTCATCATAAGAGGAATCTGCTGTATTCTGCCGAAAATACCCGGAGAAACAGAAAATATTACCGTGATAAGCATTGTCGGACGTTTCCTTGAGCACTCGAGAATCTATTCCTTCGGAGAGGGCGACAACCAGAAGCTTTTCATAGCGTCGGCGGATATGATGACCAGAAACACTGAGCGCAGAGTCGAGGTGGGCTGCCCAATCTATGACCGCAATATGATAAGCCGCATAAACAAGATGCTGGAAGCAATGTGGTATGACAATGTAAAGGCAAGAATACTCTGTCCTGACGGAAATTACGTCAGAAAAATCGATAACCGTACACCGATAGACAGCCAGATGTATTTTGCTCAGGAGGCCGTGGAAAACGTAGTAAAGACCGCGACTCCGCACCCTGACGACTTTATAAAACGCTTGTATGAAAGGCTTAAAAGTAGCCGTAAATTTCTGTTAATTGAAAAACAAAATTGAGATGTGAAGCCAAAGAACCCTGTAGTTATTAAAACTACAGGGTTCTTTTTGAACTTATCTTGATTAGTCCATGTTATCATAATTAAAACAGTGTAAAGTGTCCTGTAACTCCAATAATCGTACCCAAAACAGCTGACATGACGAGCATAGGCGGCACTGAATTTTTGTTCTCTTTGGCAACAATGATAATGACAGGAAGTGCAAGTGCAAGCGAAATTACGCCGCCTTTCAACCACCATATCATGCCAAATATATCTACGTTAAAAATAATAAATGGCAGTATAAGATAAAATACAAATGCCGATGCAATAGCGTGCTTGTCAAGTTTCATTTTAATCATTGGGACAACATCAATGGCTCCCGCCAAAATTCCTATTACTGCGGTCAATATAAATTCTTTCATAGCGTCCTACCATCCGTATACTTGTGTTTGCACTCCGTGCATATCACCTCGTACTTGTAGCTAGATAATTTGTTGCATAAAATCGTGAACAGCGGCGAGTTGTCGGTGGGGCAACACAGCCTATTTTTAATGGTTATAAGCGCCTTGTCGTTAGCGTTCGTAATTGCAAAACCTTCAGCTTCAAATGCAAGATGCATACTGCCACAGTTTCCGCATTTACATTTGTACGAAAAACAGAAATCATCGTAAGTTACATAGCATAAATAGCCGATGTTTTCGCCACAGCTATCACAATAAATCCAGCCACCGTGGCCGCTTGCAAGCCTAGTATTTTCAAGTTTCTTGATTTTTGGTGTTCGCGACACATCACACCTCCGCCTTGATAGCAGCCATATTGGGCGATGTAAGCAGTTTCTCCAAGAAAGCCTTGGTGTCCTGCGGCGACCGATATTTAGGCAAATTTCCAAAGATAAGCGACATCTCATCCATTTCCTCCATAGCCTGCGTAAAGCCTAGGGTATCGGCGTCTGATAGCTTCTCCAGTTCACTGTATTCAAGATTTTTCGGATTTAACCTGTGAGATTTTATGGCATATCCAACTCTTTTTTTGCAGTTACAGCTTCCCGTTTTTGAAAGCCCACAATATTCGGTTAAAAACGCGGCTACCGTCTTTCGGATGCGCGAAAGCCGTTGGCGATACGCTTCGGCAGTTAGCCCCAAAACTTCGCCGCACACCTTGCTGTCAGCCCTAAACATGATGCCCAAAACGTAAATACAGCGGCTTTCCGGATCAAGGCATTGTAGCATCACATTCGTGCAGGAGAGCTTTAGTTCCTCAGCTAAAATGTCCTCGTCAACGCTTTGTTTTAAGTCCTCGGTGTTTGGGATAAAACCCGCTTTTACATCTTCAGCATAATACTCAAAACTCAAAGGGTGCCTTGCAAACATAGACTTTTTGCAGTTAATTAAGTAATTTGTAGCAATGCGGTACACCCAAGTGGAAAAGACGCTCTCTCTGCGAAATGTGGATAGCTGCGTAATAATTTTAATCATAATTTCCTGCGATGCATCCTCGGCATCATGTGGACTCCCAAGCATACGCAGGGAAAGGTTATAAATCATATCCTCCACGCTGACAAGAATACTTTGAAGTGCCATTTTATCGCCCGCTACAGCCTTGCTAATAAGTTCTAGTTCTTCGCTTTGCATAAAAGTTTTCTCCTTTACTCAGTAATTCACCTTATTAGACAGTCTTCGTATATAGGTTGTGACAAAAATATCATAGATTTTTAATAATTTTGAATCAAAAAAATATAAAGGTAGAATAAATATTATTTATTTATTTTACCACATATAAACAAAAAGTCATATATGAGTTTAATCCTCATACATGACTTTAACATGTGTTTTATTCTCAAAATCGATATCTGTGAATTTTAGTCCGAATACTCTAACTAGTGATTTCGATAAAAAAATATCTATATTTGTGATGGAATTGTGACGGCCTATGCGTCCTTTTTTTAATTCTGCCGAGAATTTTATATGTTTATTTTCTACAGAGAATGATTCCATCATCTTTTGATAACAAATTTTGGATAGAATACTATGTGTCTAGCTGCGATTGAATTTATTACCGAGAAGGAGGCATGAGAAATGAGCGCTAAATGTCAATGTACTGAAGAAAAAGAAAAGTATTCCGAGATTGCAAACATTGTCGACCTATACAAAGACAAAGAAGGAAACCTAATTCAGATACTGCATGCAGCACAGGAGCTATACGGCTATCTCTCCCCCGAACTGCTCGAAGTAATTTCTGCCACGCTGAAAAAGCCCTTGTCTGAAATCTCGGGCGTTGCCACATTCTATTCTTTCTTTTCCACGAAGCCGCGCGGCCGTCATACAATAAGAGTCTGTCTGGGCACGGCCTGTTACATCAGAGGCGGCAAAAAAATTGTCGACGCTCTTCAAAAGACTCTGAATATCGAAGTCGGCGATACGACAGGCGACGGCAGATTTACGTTTGAAGTCGCGCGCTGCATAGGGGCCTGCGGTCTGGCTCCCGCCATGATGATTGACAATACCGTCTATAAGCAGGTTAGCCCCAACAAGCTGGACGCGATTTTGTCGCAGTACAAGTGAGGTGCATGTGAATGAATGACATCATTAACACCATTGCCGAGCTCGACAATATAAAGGCTCGCTATATTGAGGAAACATCGAAATACAAAAACCAAATCCTTGTATGCAGCGGAGCGGGCTGCGTATCCTCAAACTGCTCCGAGGTAAGGGACGCCGTCATAAAAGAGCTTCAGAACATCGGCAAGCAGAGAGAGGTCATAGTTCGTGAAACCGGCTGTATGGGAACCTGCGCTGTCGGACCGGTGATGCTGATACTCCCTAAAAGGGTATTTTTTACGAAACTGACTCCTGATAGCGCAAGAAAGATTGTCAGGAGCTATCTGCTGACAGGCAAAATACTGACCGAGCATACTTTTTACGATCACTCACTGAAGCAGCATATCCCGATTATCGACAATATCGAGTTTTTTAAAGAGCAGGTCAGGATAGCTCTCAGAAACTGCGGAATTGTTGAGTTTGATAGTATCGACGCATACATAAGCCGCAATGGTTATTACGCCATCGCCGCCGCGCTGGCTGAAAAGAGCCCCCAGGATGTAATAGGCGAAGTGAAAAAGTCGGGAATCAGGGGGCGCGGCGGCGCAGGCTTCCCAACGGGCATCAAATGGCAGTCAGGGCATGATGCCATAGGAGAGAGAAAATTTATAATTTGTAATGCTGACGAGGGAGACCCCGGGGCCTTTATGGACAGGAGTATCATTGAGGGCGACCCACACACCGTGATTGAAGGAATGATGCTCGGTGGCTACGCCATCGGGGCAAACAAAGGCTATGTCTATGTAAGGGCAGAATATCCCATAGCCGTGGAGCGCCTGACTAAGGCAATAAACGACGCACGAGCGCGCGGCCTTCTTGGAAGAAAGCTTTTCGGCAGCGAATTTTTCTTTGACCTTGAGCTGAGAATTGGCGCGGGCGCTTTTGTCTGCGGTGAAGAGACGGCTCTGATGGCCTCTGTCGAGGGAGAGCGCGGCGAGCCGAAGCAGAAGCCTCCTTTCCCATTTCAGTCAGGGCTTTTCCACGAGCCAACAATCATCAACAACGTCGAAACGCTTGCAAGCATCCCAGAGATACTCCGGCGCGGCGGCGAATGGTACTCCCAGTACGGTACCGAAAACAGCAAGGGTACGAAGGTTTTCGCTCTCGCGGGCGATGTTGTCAACACTGGTATAATTGAGGTCCCGGTTGGAAAGCCGCTCGGTGATATTCTATTTAACATCGGCGGCGGCATCCGTGGAGACAAAAAGTTCAAAGCCGCCCAAATAGGCGGACCCTCCGGCGGCTGTGTGACTAAAGAAAACCTCAATACACCTACCGATTACGATTCCATTCAGAAGCTGGGCGCCATTATGGGTTCCGGCGGGCTCATAGCAATGAACGAAGACACTTGCATGGTTGATACAGCAAGGTTCTTTATGGATTTCGTCAAAGACGAATCCTGCGGGAAATGCAACGCCTGCCGCATAGGCACGACGCGTATGCTGGAAATCCTCGAGAGGATTACGGTCGGAAAAGGCTTGGAGGGAGACATCGAGCTACTTGAGGAGATAGGAGAGGTCATCAAGGACACCGCCATGTGCGGCCTCGGTCAAACTGCACCGAACCCGGTTTTAAGCACCATCAAAAATTTCCGCAGCGAATACGAGGAACATATCAATAAGCACTACTGCAGAGCAGGAGTCTGCGCGGAGCTCTTTATCTCTCCGTGTGAAAATAGCTGTCCTGCAAACGTGAACGTGCCCGGCTACCTGAGCCTTATAGCCGCTGGGCGCTTCATAGACGCCAACAACCTCATCAGGCGGGAAAATCCTTTCCCTTCCGTTTGCGGGCGCATCTGCACGCATCCCTGCGAAAGCAAATGCCGCCGAGGCACTCTGGACGAGGCCATCGCCATCCATCAGCTGAAACGCTATGTTGCCGATTACGCATATAAAAACGAGCAGCCTTTTGGGAGTGACATAGTCTTCCCGAAAAACGGCAAAAAAGTCGCGATTATCGGTGCGGGCACCTCGGGTCTTACCTGCGGCTATTATCTGGTCAGGATAGGCTATGATGTGGATGTCTTCGAATCAGAGTCAGTCGCGGGAGGCGTTCTGGCTTTTGGAATCCCCGAATACAGGCTTCCTAAAAAGGTCCTGCAGCATGAAATAGACCTGATAGTTAAGGCCGGGGTCAATATCCATTTGAATACCGACGTTAACAAGGATGTCGCCTTCAAGGCGCTGCGCTCAAGGTATGACGCCATATATGTTGCTACCGGAACACAGTTCCCCGAGAAAGTGAATATCCCGGGCGAAAACCTGCCGGGCGTGATTCACGGCATCACATTCCTTAAGAGCGTAAACCTGAAACATGAAATAAAGCTGGGCAGCAGAGTAGCCGTAATCGGTGGGGGCAATACCGCAATTGATTCAGCGCGCACTGCAGTCCGTCTCGGCGCTAAAAAAGTGACTGTTCTTTACCGGCGCACGCGCGACGCTATGCCCGCTTATGAGGAGGAAATTAGAGAAGCCCTCGAAGAAGGCATAGAACTGATGGAGCTCGTAAATCCTGTGCGCTTTGTTGGCGGAAATAACGGACGGATCGCAAGGATAGAATGTGTAAAAATGGCGCTTGGCGCTTTCGGCGGAGATGGCCGGCGCAAATCTGTGCCTGTAGAGGGCTCAAATTTCTTTATTGATGTCGACACGGTAATTCCGGCGGTAAGCCAGTATTCCGACCTTCCGTTCATCCCGAAAGGAGAGATAGGCTTCACTCCATGGGGAACCTTCATCATCGACGATGACACAATGATGACGACAATGCCCGGAGTTTTCAGCGGCGGCGACGTAGCCCGAGGCCCCGATACGGTCATCCAGGCTATAGCTGACGGTAAAAAAGCCGCCGTATCTATAGACAAATACCTCGGCGGCGACGGGAAACTCAACAAGGGTGCAGCAATTAACATTCCGGATGTCCACAGCGAAGACGAAATTGTAGAACATCGGCGCTTCCTCGGCGAGACACTGCCGCCAGACAAACGCAAATACTCATTCGACGAAGTGGACCTTGGTTATCACAAGCTCAACGCTATGGCGGAAGCCATGCGTTGTCTACACTGCGACAGGAGGTAGCTGCGATGAAGAATATTACGATTAACGGTAAGAAGGTCGCCGTGGACGACGATATCACCATTATCGAAGCGGCAAAACGAAACGGAATCAATATCCCGAACCTTTGCTACATGGAGGGCGTGCATCAGTTCGGCTCCTGTAGAATCTGCGTTGTGGAAGTTGAAGGCGCAAAAACGCTCATGCCTTCCTGTATGACAAAAGTAGTTGATGGCATGGTGATACATACTAATTCCAAAAGGGTAAGAAACGCTCGTAAGGTGCTTTATGAATTTCTTCTCTCGGACCATACGAAGGACTGCCTGAGCTGTAAGCGAAATCAAAGCTGCGAACTGCAAAAGTTGGGACTTCAGCTCGGCATAGAAGAAACACGCTTTGAAGGAAAACGCTCGGACTGCTACTTCGATATATCCGTATCTATTACTAGGGACATGTCAAAATGTATTCTTTGCCGCCGCTGTGTCACAGCTTGCAATGAAATTCAGGGTGTAGGTATCATCAACGCCCAGAACAGAGGCATTAAAACGGTAATTAGCACTCCCTTTCAAAATCCCATCGGTAATGTCAACTGCGCATTCTGCGGGCAATGCACCGTCGTGTGTCCCGTAGGCGCGCTGAAGGAGACCGACTCAGTGCAGAAAGTGTGGGATGCGCTTGGCGACAAAACAAAGCGTGTAGTAGTTCAGACCGCACCTGCAGTTCGAATCGCCATCGGAGAGGAGTTCGGCTATGAAACGGGTTCCCGCGTGACGGGAAAGCTTGCGGCGTCCCTGCACGCGCTGGGGTTTGACGATGTGTTTGACACAAACTTTGCCGCGGACTTAACCATACTCGAGGAAGGGACGGAGTTTTTGACCCGCGTGACAAATGCACTCACTGGCAAGGGTGCGGTACTGCCGATGATCACCAGCTGCAGCCCGGGCTGGATAAAGTACATCGAACACTCACACCCGGATGAGCTTGCGCATCTGTCTACCTGCAAGTCGCCCCACACTATGCTGGGCGCACTTATTAAGTCGTATTACGCCGGTAAAATCAACGTAGATCCCAAGAATATTTTTGTCGTGTCCGTCATGCCCTGCACAGCTAAAAAGTTTGAGATTACACGTCCGGAAATGCAAAACGACGGCTACCCAAATGTCGACGCGGTACTGACAACGAGAGAGCTTGCCGCGATGATAAAGGAAATGGGAATTGATTTTAAAGAGCTTGAGGATGAGGAGTTTGACAACCCTCTCGGCATGTCAACCGGCGCCGCTGATATTTTTGGCCTGACAGGAGGCGTTATGGAAGCCGCGCTCAGAACGGTGTACGAGATAGTCACGGGAAGACAGCTCCCCTTTGAAGGTCTTCATGTTGCGCCTATAGTAGGTCTGGAGCGAGTCAAAGAGGCCGCGCTCACAATCGAAAACCCGAAGGATGAGTACAAATACCTTGACGGTGTCACCGTAAAAGTTGCAGTCACGAGCGGACTCAAGGGCGCCAATGAGCTTATGAGACAAGTCTCGGAGGGGAAGTCTCCGTATCACTTCATTGAGGTTATGGGTTGTCCCGGCGGCTGCATCATGGGCGGAGGACAGCCGCGTTCAAACGACCCGGACGTCCGGGCAAAAAGGCTAAAAGGACTTTATGATGAGGACGAGAGCAAGGTCCTTCGCAAGTCGCACGAAAACCCATACGTAACCTCACTATATAAAGAGTTTCTCGAAAAGCCCAACAGCCATGTTTCGCACAAATACCTGCATACGGATTACGTCAAACGCGGCATTTTCAATGAAATGACAGACCAAAGATTCAGCATTCAGACGGCACAGACTGTGAAAAAAAAACGCTTGGAGTCTGAAAGGGGCCGCGGCAGACAAATAAAGGCAGACAGTCAGTTCGTTTTTGACGGATTGCACTCCGCCCAACTGCTTTCTCTCGAAGCTGAAAACATCAAGCTTAAAAATTCACTTGCTGAAACAGCCGAAACTGTGGAAATAATGAAGGATGTCATTGCAGACTATTTAAAAAAAGACAGATAACTGCAGAGAAAACAGGGCCATACGAATAATATGGCCCTGTTTCAGACTGTCGATAAACTCCCTCGCAGGGCAATTTGAATCTATTTTTCCGGCGGCG
>CAYQMY010000055.1:0-11003 GCA_964418735.1 uncultured Oscillospiraceae bacterium
TTTGCTGACGCTGCTAGGCGGATTCTTCTATGCGTTTCACATTGTCGCCGTTAACAAGTTTTCGGAGGGACGCGACATTTTCCTGCTTACAATCATCCAGTTTGCAGCCGCAGGTGTTTTATCCCTGCTCTCGGCCCTGATTTTCAACACGCTACCCCCCTTGCCTCCCCGAGAAGCGATAACCTCCCTTATTTTCCTAGCCTTCGCAGCCACGGCAGGTGCGCTACTCTTTCAGAATATCGGCCAGAAGTATACCGAGCCCTCCGCCGCATCGGTGCTTTTGTCTCTTGAAGCCCCCTTCGGAGTGCTCTTTTCGATCATTTTCTTTGCCGAGCGCCCATCGCTCAGGGTTTATCTTGGATTCACGCTCATCTTCATTGCCATAGTTGTTTCAGAAACCAAGCTTGGCTTCCTTCGAAGGGCCTCGCGCAAACCACAGGAAGACCTTATAAAGGAATAAAAGAACAGTTTTTCGACGGATAATTCAGGAACTTTAACCAATAAAGTTGACAAGCCTTTTCGCCTATGCTAGCATAGGTTATATTTAATTGCTTTCCTTGCTCAATGTCTGTAATGCCGAACACAATGTCGGCAGTTATCTGTTATCAATAAGGCTGGAGCTTGCTCCGGCCTTTTGAGTATGTATTACATAAAAAGGGAGATAGATATGAAAAAACTTTTAGCTTTTGTTCTTGCGGCCGCCTGTATAGTCAGCTCGGCATTCCTCTTCAGTGCCTGCGGCAGCAAGCCCGCATCCTCTCCGGCGCCCAGCGCCGCCCCCAGTGCCGCCCCCAGCGCCGCCGCTGTTACCGATGACCTTGCCGCTGTCAAGAAGGCCGGCGTTCTTAAGGTCGGCATGGAGTGCAACTACGCACCCTTTAACTGGACACAGGCGAAGGCCAGCGGCTCTACAGTTGCCCTTACCGCCGGCGGTTACGCTGACGGCTACGATGTTCAGATGGCTCAGAAAATGGCCGCCGCACTCGGCGTCAAGCTTGAGATCGTCAAAATCGAGTGGGAAGGACTTACCCCAGCTCTCCAGTCCGGAAAAATTGACGCTATAATCGCTGGCATGAGCCCCACAGCCGAAAGAAAGGTTTCAATCGACTTTACAGCCCCCTACTACTCCAGCGAGCTTGTTATTGTCGTCATGGCAAACAGCAAATTCGCAAGCGCTACTTCAATAGCCGACTTTACAGGAGCAAAAATAACCGGTCAGCTCGGCACCTTCCACTATCAGGTAATTGACCAGATCAAGGGCGTCAGCAAGCAGACCGCAATGAGCGACTTCCCTGTGATGCTTAATGCTCTTCAGGCCGGAAAAATTGACGGCTATGTTTCCGAGCTCCCCGGCGCAGTTTCCGCTGCTAAGACCAACAAGGACATCAAGTACATCAGATTTGCCGCAGACAAGGGCTTCAAAGCCACCGAAGACGAGATCGCTGTATCGGTTGGCCTTCGCAAGGGCAGCAATCTTGCTGAGACAATCAACAAGGCGCTCGCAACCATAACCAAGGAAGACCGTGAAAAGATGATGCAGACAGCTGTTGACAATCAGCCCGCCTCCGAGGCAAAAAGCTAATATATCTTAAGGATAAGGCTTGAACCTATTTCAAGCTTTAATTGAGCCAAGTGCGTTTTTCCCGCCGCTTTCGCGGCAGCCGAAAGACATTCACAAAACAACCATTTTTTAATGGTTGTTTTGTGCCTTGCGCTTTGCGAAAGGAATGCTCATAATATGTCTTTTTTTGACAAAGTAGGGTTGTTACTCAGTAAATACTATCCGCTCTTCCTTCAGGGAGCGGCCAAAACCCTTGAAATCGCGATAATAGGCACCATTATAGGCTTTATTATCGGATTGCTTGTTGCAATTATCCGCACAATACCCAAGGGCGAACACGATAGCATTTTAAAAAGAATTTTTATGGCTGTCGTGAAGTTCATCTGTGTGGCATACATTGAGGTTTTCCGCGGAACGCCTATGATGATTCAGGCCGCTGTTATATATTACGGCATATTCATGGGAGTTGATTTGAATATCGACATAGCCGCTCTCCTTATCGTTTCAGTCAACACCGGAGCTTATATGGCCGAGATTATTCGCGGCGGAATAATCTCCGTCGATAAGGGCCAGACCGAAGGCGCACACTCCATAGGCATGACTCACTGGCAGACGATGACAAGCGTCGTTATGCCGCAGGCAATACGCAACATCATGCCCTCAATCGGCAATGAGTTCGTCGTAAACATCAAGGATACCTCAGTGCTCAACGCGATTGGCGTCGCTGAACTGTATTTTCAGTCCAGATCGGCCGCGGGTACGTACTATATGTTCTTCGAAAGCTACCTGATAGCCGCTGTAATTTACTTTATTCTCACCTTTACGGTGACGCGCATACTCCGCTACCTCGAAAAGAGGATGGACGGCCCGAAGAGCTACACGATTTACGGCTCTCAGACAAGTCCCAGTGCTGAGATACACGTCAAAAAAGGAGGTGTCTGAGATGCCTGTAATCGAACTTAAGCACCTCGAAAAAAGCTTTGGGAACAATCAGGTTTTGACCGATATCAGCCTTTCCGTTAACAAGGGCGAGGTCATCAGCGTTATCGGCGCATCCGGCTCCGGAAAAAGCACAATGCTGCGCTGCATCAACCTTCTTGAAACGCCTACCGGCGGCAACATCTACTTTAACGGAACAGACATCATGGAAAAGGGACTTAAGCTCTCAGAGTACCGCGCCAAGGTCGGAATGGTCTTTCAGCAGTTCAATCTGTTTGAGAACCTGACAGCGCTTCAAAACTGCGTTGTCGGACAAGTTAAGGTACTGGGGCGCAAAAAGTACGAGGCTGAAGAAATAGCGCGCGAATACCTTTCAAAGGTCGGCATGCTTCAGTTTATAAATGCAAAGCCCAAGCAGCTTTCCGGCGGACAGAAGCAGAGGGTGGCAATTGCCAGAACCCTTGCGATGAATCCTGAGGTTATACTCTTTGACGAGCCCACCTCGGCGCTTGACCCCGAAATGGTCGGCGAGGTGCTCAACGTTATGAAATCCCTGGCCGAAAGCGGCTACACAATGATTGTTGTAACACACGAAATGAGCTTTGCAAAGGACGTTTCAAACAGAGTAATATTCATGGACAAGGGTGTTGTGGTTGAGGATGACGTTCCAAGCGTTGTATTCCACAGCCCGAAGATGCCGCGTACAAAGGAATTCCTGTCGAGATACTTCGCAGGCTGAGTTAACCTTCTTATACAATTAAACCATAAAGGACCGGAACGAGTTCAAAACTACGTTCCGGTCCTTATTCTATTCATTTGCAAATAGAATAACGATAGAATTACAACTTCACATCAACAATTACTAATCACAACAGAATATTGCTTTAATACAACAAATAAATAGCCATCAAAAAAGTACTATATTACGCAGAACATCGTTCTTTATAACTCATTTCTCACAGAACGACGTTCTGTACTTTCTATTGTTTTCTCGCCTTTTGTGACGATTTTTATGCTTTTCAGGCTTTTTTAAGCAAATAATACTAAGGAATATCAGGCATTTGAATTGCACGCTTCGTCTTTCGATTTATACTTGCTCGATCGCTGATACGTAAATTTAGTAATTTTTTGCAGCCCTTTATTTAACTGGACAAAAAAATTACAATTTTTACATATATAATTGCATCGTTTTTGTTGTTTTGTTAATTTGGGTTTTCACATCTGATTTGTTGCAGTATTATACAGAACATCGTTCTTTATTTTAGCTTAAATACAAAACGTGCCCTCAGATATTAAACCTGAGGGCACGTTTTGTATTATTATATCAATTCTGTATTTCGAAGCATACGCCAGACCATAACCGCGACCTCGGCACGGGTAATGTTGCTATTTGGCAGCAGCGCTGGGCCTGTTCCGTTTACTACTCCGGCTTTAACGCAGGCCGCTATCCCTTCCCTCGCGTATGCCGACAACTCCACCTCATCCTTAAATCTCTCCAATATTGCATCAATTTCGCTGTCCGTCAGACAAGGCTTCAAGGACGCGATTTTCATTGCTCTGGAGATCATTGCCATAGCCTGCTCTCTCGTTACCAAATCGTTAGGCCCAAAGCTTTCCTCTGCAAAACCGTTTACTATTCCGTACTCCACCGCAGTTTTGACGTAGCCGCAGTACCAATCTTCCAGACTCACATCCGAAAAGCCGCTTTCACCGTTTTTAGGCGCAATACCGAGTGCCCTTACAACAATCGCGGCGTACTCTGCTCGGGTTATGCTTCTCTCAGGCTCAAATCTGTTATCCCCGGCCCCGTTTATAACGAGCCGCGAGCCCATTTCGTTTATCAAATCCTTGGCCCAATGGCTCTCAACGTCTGAAAACTCAAGCGTATTGCTTACCGCCGCATAGGTGCTGTTAGTAAGACTTTTTATAACCGCGTAGTACTTTCCGTCAATTGAAGTAACCCTCGTCGGAACGTGTCTTATCGTTCCATCCGCATCTAAAACAACGCCGGTAGTTATCATTTCCGGATTTACCCCGTCAGGTATAGGTATCATTCTTTCAACAAAATCAGTAAAACGGCTAATTTCAACGCTTTCACCGTTGCAAAAGCAGCTCACGCTGAAGCTTACCGCAGGAACAACAATACTGCATCCGTTATGCGTCGCAGCGTTTTCCAGCGCTGCAGCTCTATCATCTGTCGTGCGCTCTACCTTAACTGTAAGCTTCATGTCCTCCGGCGTGGCCTCTGTGTCAAAGAGCTTGGAAATACTGGCAATATCAAGCTGAGATGCCGGCAGGGTATATATTGCCATATCGCTATGTATCGAAAGCACTGCGCCCTTTTCCCCCATGCTCCATACCATGTCTCCCGTAAGCACCGTCTCCGAAACGTCAAACCTACCCTCTATTTCAACCTTAACTGTGGCATCGCTTCCCTCGGCTTCAAGAATATCTGCGAGCTTGACTGCATACAGAGTAGCAGTCGCAGTCGTCTGCCCCTTATCGTTTGTCGAGGTTTCCGTTTTAGCCAGAGCTCGAGGCTCGCCCGCGATCACCGCGACTCCTCCGGATTCTCCTCCTCCGGATTGACCGCCTCCGGTATTTGAAACTGTTTCAACGGTGGCATTTGAAGTATCGGTCGCCAAAGCACTGTTTCCGGCTATGTCCGTCGCTGTGACAGACACGTTCAAACCCTTTCCTTCCTTTGTTATCTCATATGAGGCGGTCCAAATGTCTGAGCCTTCATTTAAAGCTTCTGCTACCCCACCGCCGAACTCTGTGAAGTCCACTTCGACCTTGCTGATATCTCCGTTCCCGTCGCCTTTAGCAGTATTGTTCCATGTCACAGTCACCGTATCGCCGATTATAAACTTCCCGTCTGCGCCCGACGCTCCGCTTATAGAGATATTCCCGTCCGTTACATTTGGAGCTGTTTTATCCAGTACTACCTCCAGAGCGGCACTTAGCGGGCTTTGCCGGCTCCCATCGGAGGAAGCGGTAAAAGCGTAGACATTGTATGTGCCGTCGCTTATTCCGCTAGTGTCAAGGCCTGTTACTGTCCATACCCCATCGTTTACGGTAGCTGTTGCATAGGGGTCAACACCCTTATTAAACACTCCTCCGCTGTCTTTATCCAGCTCTATGAACACAAAAACACTGCTCTTTGTGTCACCCGAAGCGGAGGTACCTGCAAAATCTAGACTGATGGCAGAGGTATTATTATCAAAATTGCTTGCCCCTGTGTCTGAAGACTCAGACAGCTTAAAAGCCCCCAGAGCTTCGGGAGTCACCGATACAACAATCGTACAAAACGCTGAATCGACACCGTCACTGACCTCAATCGTAAAGCTGTCCTCGCCTGCAAATCCCTTATCCGCCTGATATGTGATACTGCCCGCCGTTATTCCCTCGCTTCCTGAAGCCGCTGTATCACCCGAAATTAATAGTGTTCCGCCTGTAGGTTCAGTAATTAGTGACCATTTCAAAGTCTGCCCCTCATCGGTGTCGCTAACTTCGAGCAAATCCCTTATTTCGGCGGCAGCTGCGTTCTGACTTACTGCCAGGCTATTTGAGCCCGTAAAAGATGGCCCCAGATTGGGTGCATTGTATGACAAAACACAGACCGCATCTACACTTCCGCCGAGGTGCGGTATTACAATCTCTGCTGTTGTCTGACCCTCTGTGCCCTCTCCGGTCCACAGAAAATCACAGTGCTCGGCCTCGGCGCTTATTACTACACTTTTTCCGGACAGCACCGGCATACCGCTTGCTATCGTTTCCCCGTTCGCTGTTGCGGATATTTTGCCTTTCGAACCGCCCTCCTCCTCATTAAGTTCGAAGCTGACGGTGTAGTAGCTCACGCTTGCGCTGACACAGGAGCCTTTTACGGTTATATCCAATCCTGTGTCCTCATTATTTATAAACAAAGCATAGGTTCCGTTAGGAACGCACGCCGTAAATACTCCCTTTGAGGCGCTTGAGGCTGTTTCCTTTGTAATGCCGCCTTGCCTTAGCTCTACAGCGCCCGGAGCCGCTTCCAGTGCGCCGTTTATGTATGTATTTATTGTCACAGAATACTTTGAAGCCAAGGTTATAATTATCCCGCTTTCACCGACCGCCACAAACATGCCGTCTCCAAAGCACACGGCTCTCGGCAGGCAGTCCACCTCTTTGCCTTTGCTCCAGTTCTTTCCGTCGTCATTTGATACCCTGACCAAGCCGGTATTTCCGATAATAGTTTTCCCGACCAGCACCATAGTTCCGGCGCCGTCGCTGCACACACCGTAATAATCGTGAAAGAATATTCCGTCTTCGGGACATTCGACCGTCCTCCAGCTATTTCCGTCCTCTGTAGTCAATATGTATCCACCGTCACCGACAGCTACAAAATTACCGCCGCCGCGGCAAATCGAGTTTAAAAAGCAGCTTGAGCTATAGACTTCGGTGAACTTCTCTGTCCACTCGCTCCCATTGTCTGAAACAGCGGAGTATAAGGTTCCATAGTCCATATTTATGTCTCCGACCGCAACAAACCCATTTTCATAGCGGCAGGCGGAAGAAATATTGTGCTCCGGAGGCATAGCAGCAGCGGACCAAGTTATTCCGTCCGAAGAGATCAAGCAGGATTTATCCGACCCAAACGCAATAAAGGTATCCCGTCCGAAGCATACTGCCGAAATTGATATAAACTTCTCCGGCCCTGGTTCGTTCGATTTCCAGCTTATGCCGTCCGTTGAAGTGATTATTTTGCCCATTCCGACAGCCACAAAAACCTCTTTGCCGTAGCATACCGAATTTAAATCCGCGCCGCCGGTTTCATCTGCATTTAACCCTGTATAGTCCTTCCAATTCTCCCCGTCTGAAGACGCAAAGATCGCCCCTCCCTGCCCAACTGCTACAAATTTACCGCCGCCGTAGCACACAGAGTTAAGCGTCTTATCAACTTTTAAATCATTGCGTTGCCAATCCGTTTCTGCGGCCTTCGAATAAAACGGGAGAGCGAAAAGCAATGCCGAGATAAGAAAAATCACCGCAATTCTGTGCTTCAATCCCACAATTAATACTCCTAAATATATAATTAGAAAGGTGGCTTTATATATTTAGTAATTATATCATCCTCGCTTTTTTACAGGCAATATTAGATATATATAGAAAATTTTGTCGAATTTTGTAGAAAAAAGCAAAAGCAGCGGTTTTACCGCTGCCATAAAGCTATATTGGGTATTAATGACGCAATTTAAATTGCGTCGTACTTTATCATTTCACGCTTTAGGCGCATTATGATCCTCTTTTCTAGCCTTGAGATATAGGACTGGGATATACCCATGAGATCGGCAACCTCCTTTTGCGTGAGCTCCTTTGTGCCGTTAAGACCAAATCGCATGACAATAATGCTCTTTTCCCTATCCGAGAGCTTTGAAAGCGCTCGCATCAGCAGCATTTTGTCCACATCGTCCTCCATGGGGCGAAGTATCATGTCATTGTCTGTTCCGAGTATATCCGACAAAAGCAGCTCATTGCCGTCCCAGTCGATATTGAGCGGCTCATCAAACGAAACCTCTGTCTTTTGGTTGTTCGTCTTGCGCAGATACATCAAAATTTCGTTCTCTATGCACCGGGACGCGTAGGTTGCAAGCTTTATATTTTTGTCGTGATTATAGGTATTTATTGATTTAATAAGTCCTATCGTGCCTATTGAAATCAGGTCCTCGATATTTATACCCGTATTTTCAAAACGGCGGGAAATATATACGACAAGCCGCAGATTGCGCTCTATAAGAGTCTGTTTTGCTCTTTCATCACCTTTTGAATGCTCCAAAAGCAGCCTTAGCTCCTCTTCCTTATCAAGGGGGGGCGGAAGAATGTCGCTCCCGCCTATGTACATTACTACATCGGGCAGATTCAGCCCCAGCCTTTGCAAAACCTTATCTATCATGTCCTTTAATTTCATCATACCCTTACCTCCAGCGCCTGACTGCCTATGATAGCCGAATATATCCCGCCCTCCGAAAGACGAGTCGGTGAAATTGCCAAAAGCATTCCTGTTTTATCCTTTCCGTTAATATAAATTTCTCCCGGCTTAAATGCCAGCAGCATGCCCCTCGATACCCCGACCGAGCTATATGGAATAAGTCTGAAGGGTTGACCGCTCCCCTCGAGGCTTTCCAGCGTTTGCGCGGCGCTTTGGCCCTTTCTAAGTAATTCGGCAACCTTCTTATCAAAAAGCTGAGCCACGGCCTCCGATTCCGCGACTATGATGCCGGTACCGCTTAAGGGGTCTGTCAATGTATTGCCCGTATCGACCAGCGAATTCATCTCTATTTTCCTATCATCGTTTTTAATGACTATATGTACGAAGCCTCCGGGCCTACGTTTGCCGAGCCGCTTGAACAAAAGCGTAATGACGGCGTAGCTAAGCGCGAATGAGGGGACAAGGACTTTGAGAGACACCGGTACAATCGCTTCACTTGCGCTGCCGCCCCCAATGAGCGAAACCGCAAGCACAATTCCTCCGAAGGCGGCCGAAATAGAGAAAAAAATAAGCGTTATCCTGAGCAAACCCGGTTTCTTCCCAAAGCAGATAAGCAGCATCAGCATAGCCGCGCCAAGCTTAAAGCCAAGGCTTTGCATAAGCGTCTGGGCTACCAGCACGGCCGCCAAGGCATAAGCGCTCCCGAGCAGCGCTCCCAAAATGATTTTCAGGCGTTTAACGTATGTGGCGGAAATCTTCGCCGTTGCGAGCAAGACCATGTAATTTACGGCGAAATTAATAAGAAAAAGCGTATCGGCATATATAACCCGCAAAAGACTCCCCCCCTGTCCACTTAAATTATATTGCCTCCAACAAAGCGAAAACGGTCACAATTTTGTCCTATCTAATTTTTTTAATAGTCTAGGGGGTATCCAATACCCCCTAGGTAAACACTGATTTAATCGAGTCGGATGGATGAGTGCGAGAAATTTCTGTCAGTTTGTCCAAAAAACGCAGGCAATACTTTGTGTATTAACGAGGCTTTTTGGGCAAAATGGCGGGAATTTATCCGCTCAGACGCCGACAATACGATTAATCAGTGGTTACCTAGATACGCGGCATACGCCGCGAGACCCCCGGTCGCGCACAATTTGCGCGGGCTGTGGTATTTTTCTGGGAAGTGAATTCCCTGAAAAATAGTGATTTAAATTTTCCCTGCGAGGGGTAAAAAAGAGTTAAGGGTTCTCGGCGCAAATTCGCCTCGAACCCTTAACAGTAAACAATATAATATTTTAAACATATTCCCCGTCGCGCCAGATCTTTTTAATGTTCTTCTCGGCTTTTGCTCTCGGCAGCAGCACCTCATGGCCACAGCCCGTGCAGCGAAGCTTAAAATCCATGCCGATACGAAGGACTAACCATTCGTATGAACCGCAGGGATGCTGCTTTTTCATTGTAAGCTTGTCGTTAATTCTTATATCCATGTTCGGTTAACTCACTTATATTTATTCTTAATTAGGGAACAATTAATATACTGAAAATTACTCATAGGAGGTATAAAATGAGCATCAATCTTGAAGCGCATTTTGAAAAGGAAGAGCTTGCAAATCTCACGGTCGACCGTCTTCGCCAGAGCGGCATACTATTTGACGTAATAGACCTCAAGCCCGCTGCGGCTCGATGGAAGACAGACGAAAACCTGCAGAATCAGGCAATTTCAAAGCCGCCGGAAAACTTTGTCGCAGAGGCTGTTGCCGGAATGCCGTTTAACCATATGTGCGCCCGAGAGCAAAGCCTGCCCAGAGGAATTAACGACATAAAACGCGATGTAAACGGCAGTATGATACTGCGCATAACGGTTTCCGAAAAAAGTCTGGGAAAGGCTGAAAAAATAATCCGAAGCAACAATGGCTACAGCCTCAAGGTTTTAAGCTAAGGCAACTTTTAGCCTTTTATTGCATCCCAGTATGCCTTTGCGGCCTGCTCGGTCTTGTTTTCACCGTACTCGTAGTAACGAACGTTTTTAAGCGCGTCTGGCAGGTATTGCTGCGCGACATAGTGGTTCGGATAATCGTGAGCGTACTTGTATTTCGGTGCGGACTTTACATCCGCTCCGTCGGCGTGAACGTTTTTGAGATTCCTCGGGATATCGCCGCTTTTGCCGGCCCTCACGTCGGACAGAGCGGCGTTTATTCCGTTATGCGCCGAATTTGACTTCGGCGACGTCGCCAGCAATACCACTGCGTCGGAAAGCGGCAGAGCCGCCTCGGGAAAACCCAGCTGCAGCGCGCTGTCCACACAGGCCTTGACAATCGGAATTGCCATCGGATAGGCAAGGCCTATATCCTCGGCGGCGATAACAAGCAGGCGGCGGCATATCGAGGTAAGGTCGCCCGCTTCGATAAGCCTCGCCAGATAGTGAAGCCCCGCGTCGGGGTTAGAGCCGCGTATCGACTTCTGAAAAGCCGAAAGCAGGTCATAGTGCCCGTCGCCGTCGCGGTCGTATCGCATCGCGCTCTTTTGTGATGCCTG
>CAYQMY010000056.1:0-9861 GCA_964418735.1 uncultured Oscillospiraceae bacterium
CCAAGCCCGCTAGTACAATGATGTTTTCACGCATTTCCGCGTACTTCTGTATAGTAGCTATACCCGGGGCTAGCGGAACGGCTCAGCTTCTGTATTTTATAAGCCTCGCGGTTTTACTGCTTGCGGATATGCCGACACTTACGGGGAACTTAAAAGAAAAAACCGAATAATTAGATTAAAATATATAAACACCCCGTCCTTCCGGACGGGGTGTTCCAGCTTGTCAAAAAACTAGCACTTAGTAAAAAAGCCTCGCAGAGTTCCCGCCACGAATGGCGGGAATAAATATAAATTCGTTATTTCCGGCGGCGTGTACGTCGGAAATGACACTTCTCATTGCGGCTGCGGCAGAGCAGACGCAATGCAACTCTTTCATCAAAAATGCCTGAAGGGCTTTTTTGACAGTAAACACAATACCCCGTCCTTTCGGACGGGGTATTGTGCAGTAAAAGAGAGGAGTTTTTGTACGTTCGTACTATAGGGGAGAGCATAATGCTCGTGGTATCAATTTAGTTTGGCCTTATCCATCAGGACTACGTCGACATTCATATAGGCACCGCCTCTGTATATTACAAGTTTTACAGTATCGCCGACCTTAAACTTGTTAAGGACGCTGTTATACTCGTAAACGGAGGGGATCGGGATCTCGTTAATCGAACTGATAATATCTCCGTATTGTATGCCCTTCTTGAATGCGTCGGAAATCGAGTAAACGCTGCTTACATAAACGCCGCTCGGAAGCCTGTAGTATATGGAGGCCGAAACCGAGATGTCGGTGACTCGAACGCCAAGGGAGGGTCTTCCTGAAACATAGCCGTTTTTCAGGATTTCGTCCGCGACAAGCTTTGCGGAGGAGACAGGTATCGCGAAGCCTATGCCTTCAACTGAGGAATATGCCGAGGTCATTTTCATGTTTGTTATTCCGATGACCTTGCCGTAAATATTTATAAGAGGACCGCCGGAGTTTCCGCTGTTGAGAGCCGCGTTTGTCTGCATCAGCGTCATCGAGATGCCGTTGTAGCTGACATTTCTGTTGACCGCGGAAATAATGCCGTTAGTCATTGTAAGCGTCTGGTTCAAGGGGTTTCCTATTGCAACCACAGGGTCTCCGACCTCTATGCTCTGCGAGTCGGCAAATTCTGCCGCGCTAAGCCCCTTTGCATTGATTTTAAGTACCGCGATATCGGTTTGATCGTCCTCTCCCACAACGGCGGCTAGGTGCTTGTTGCCGTTTTCGAGGGTGATTGTGATATTTTTGGCACCGCTTATAACATGCTGATTGGTGATGATATATCCGCTTTCGGATATTATTATTCCAGTTCCGGAGGAAGTTCCTCCAACAAGCTCGCTGTAAACGGATACAACCGAGGGGGCGCATTTTTTGTAAATTTGCTGGTAGTTCAGCGCACCGCTCGACGAATATGCGCCGCCTATGTTAAGCACAGTGCCGTCCCAGTTGACATTTGAGGGGGCGGTTTCCGAAGGCGTTGTGGTGGGTGTCGGCAGTGCCTCGGAAGGCTGGGTTTCTGTGACTATAGGTGTAGAGGGAGGCGGATCTTTTGGTTCACGGGGGATAAGCGAAAACTTTATTACTCCGTTTCCTGAAGAAAGCTCAAAATCGTAACGGGTGAAGAGATTGGTGACAAGTACCGCTATTACTACAAGGGCAAAGGCCACAATTCCTATCGTAATGAATCTTGCTATTCCGGTTTTTCGCTTTTTGCAAGGATCCTTGGGTTCGGGCTGAACCGGCAGGGAGGAGGGGGACTGAGGTGAAAACGGAGAGTAGTCCTTCTCAGCCGGCGAGGTATAGGCCGAATATCCGAAGGAGTCGCCGGAAGAATTAAATGGGGGCATATCCCTTTGACCGTCTTTTCCTGTACCGGGCTGGTCGGGACCGGGCTTGTTTTTATCTTCCAACATTGGTGTCTCCCCCTAAGGATGTTTGAATTATAATAAACGATTATGTAGCAAATATGAATATGATGTGAAAAGATTGTAAACACGGCGTTTTACTTACTTTAAAGTAAGCGTAAAAACGAACTCCGTGACGCCTTCGGCGCTTGTGACATATATGTTTTCGTTATGGTTGTCTATTATCGTTTTGACAATATAAAGCCCAAGTCCCACGCCTTCCTTGTCGAGACCGCGGCTGCGGTCGGTTTTGTGGAAGCGGTCGAAAATTAGCGGAAGCTCTGACGGAGCTATAGTATCCCCATGATTTTTTACAGATACATATGCTTTATCGTTACGTTTCCACAGACTGATTACTACACTAGAGCCGATATTTGAAAATTTAATTGCGTTATCGAGAAGGTTGTAGATAACCTGAGTAATGGAGTCGGGGTCTCCGATGACCATTACCCTCTCTTCGGGAATAAGAATCTCGACCTTGAGCTCCCTCGCCTTGGCCTTGCTTTCAAGTCCAAGAATAGTATGGCGCATAAGCTCGCCTATATCAAAGGAGTTTTTGGATATGACCGAAGGATTCATGGCCTTAAGGCGCGACAGCTCGAGCATTTTTCGCACAAGCCTTGACAGACGGCGTGTTTCGGACGAGATTACAGCAAGGTAGGTGCCCTGCTTTTCAGGGGGTATCGTGCCGTCTAAAATTCCGTCCGCAAAGCCCGTAATCGTAGTCATCGGGGTTTTCAGTTCGTGAGAAATGTTCGCGATAAACTCGCTTCTGAGCTTGTCGGACTTCTCGAGCGAATCCGCCATCGAGTTAAAAGCGGCCGCAAGCTCGCCTATTTCATCCTTTCGGCTGGTATGCTTGACGCGGACGGAAAAGTCGCCTCTCGCAAAGTGCTTCGAGGCGGAGGCCATCTCCTTGAGCGGAGCGACCTGCCGTCCAGTGGTGACCAGCGAGAGAACAAGCGTCAGAACAAGCACGAAGCAGGAGGCAAAAAAGAATATCGCGACAAAGGAGCGCCATATCTGCATCATGGAAGAGGACTCAATCGAAACAAGCACATAGCCTGCAGGTTCATTTGTACTTGGGTCGTCAAAGGCAGAAAAAAGATAGTACCTCGGAGTCTTGTAAAAATCGTTTAAGGTGCCTGTGGAGGCTACGGTTCCTTCCGAACCCGCTGCGGTCAAAAGCGAATGCGGAAGGGTTACGCCTACGTTTTGTATCGTATCATAGGGGCCGGAGCTTGATATAACGGTGCCGTATCTGTTGCAAAGCGAGATGTCCACATTCGAGGCCGCTGCAATAGCCGAGATGGTCATTCGAAGATCCCAGTCGTCAAGGCTTGATTCGGTGAGCTTTGCCGTTATCGCGCCCTCGATTACCTCCGAGGTTATGCGAAGAGACTGCTTCTTGTCCTGGACAATAAAGCTGTAGCTGACGGACATGAAAGCCGTTCCCAGTATCAAAAAACACAGGAGCACGGTTCCAACGGTTATTGTAAAGTTTCGAAGGTATATGCTTTTCATCCTGGGGAAGCCCCCTTGTATCGAATTACTGTGTCAGTTCAAACTTGTATCCGACTCCCCAGACGGTGGTGAGAGACCAGCGGTCGCTTACGTTTTCGAGCTTTTCGCGCAAACGCTTGACGTGAACGTCCACAGTACGAGAATCTCCGAAGTAGTCGAAGCCCCAGACCTCATCGAGAAGCTGATTTCTTGTATAGACCCTGTTGGGCGATGAGGCGAGATGAAAGAGAAGCTCAAGCTCCTTCGGCGGAGTGTCGATTTTCTTGCCGTCGACAATCAGCTCGTAGGAATCCATGTTTATTACAAGCTTTTCAAAGGTAAGCTTCTTCTCCTGCGCGCCCTCCTCCGGCTCATACCGGCGCAGTACCGCATGGACGCGTGCCATAAGCTCCTTGACTTCAAAGGGCTTTGTTATGTAGTCATCGGCGCCCATTTCAAGCCCCGATATCTTGTCCGAGGTTTCTCCTCTCGCCGTAAGCATGATAATCGGCACGTTGGAGGTCTTGCGAATTTCGCGGCAGACCGACCAGCCGTCCATTACAGGCAGCATGATATCAAGGAATATGAGGTCCGGCTCAAAGCTCTGTGCCATGGAGACACCGGCTCCGCCATCGGGTGCGACAGCTGTTTCAAAGCCGTCCTTTTCAAGGTAAAGGCGCAGAAGCTCTGCTATATTTGCCTCGTCCTCGACGATAAGTACTTTTTTGGACATATAAACACCTCTTATTGAGATTTGTCTCTCTTAACTTATAATGATATATTAAAGTATTGCATACAGTCAATAGTTAATAAAGTGTAAAATATATAACCTTTCTAGGGGGTATCCAATACCCCCTAGATACGCGGCTTACGCCGCGATACCCCCGGTCGCGCACGATTTGCGCGGGCTGTGGTATTTTTCAGGGAAATGAATTCCCTGAAAAATTGGTTAAAATTACCTGCGGGGGTGATGCAGGCTTAGGGGGGCTGCCGTTGTTTGGCAGCCCCCCTAGAATTCTATCAATATTTATAGCTTGGTACACCGTCTATCTCTTCTGAATCAAATGAGGGTTCGATGCCCATGGTCTTGAGATAAGCCAAGGTTTTTTCGGCTTCCTCTCCCGGGAAAACGTTAAGCCCTGTTTCATTGTACTCATCGGGCTTATCCGCAGCTTTAAGCCCCTCGATTCGAATGTACAAGGAGAATTCATACCTCAGCTTGCTGACATCGGTAAGGCTTACCCTGCCGAATTTGCCGCTGCGAATATCGGCCTGCACACAATTTACCAGGAATTCCTCAGCTTTGCTTTTTACAAGAAAGTCTGTTTTGCTCTCACCGCTTTTGTCTATATAACGAACCTCTATTGTGGTTACTGAATCTGGGGATATGGAAAGAATTTCGCTGTTGCTGTCCGCTTTTGCGTCGGGGGAGTTGAGGACGGTCTCAAACTCGGTAATATTTTTGCGGTCGTAATCCGAGGCTGTATAGAGCGTGTAACGGCGGTATACTGTTTTTCCGTTTTTCAGTGAATAGCGGATGTTGATACTTGCTACATTTGGATAGCTTGTTTCAGGACTGTCTAAGGGCGATCTGTGCTGCCCTAAAAAGCTTTCGTGAGCGGCTTTATTGGCAGCTAAGCTTTTGTGCGCTTCGGTTATCCTTTGAATAACGGCCTCCTCGTCATAGGTCAGGCTGTCGCCGTTGGTATTGATGTTAAGTGAAGCTACGGAGCCCGGTGCCGGAGTGTAGCGCTCGATGCCGAAAACGTCATATTCAAAGGCCATCACGAAGGCGATAAGCGCAACGGTATAGATAAGAAATCCGAGCGTCGTCTTTTTGAACACGCGGAAGGATTTACTGAGCAGCATCGCGGTAATGTAATAGCCGAGGAAGCCGCCGATAATCATGCAGGAGAGCATCGGAAGCGCAGAGCCTGTTCTCTCATAACTTGATATCTGGAAAATAATCGAATAGAACAGTGCGCCCAGTACCAAAGAGCCGATGAAGGCGAAGAAGTATTTGAAAACCGGCCGAAGAGCGCCAACCGCGATGAATTCCGAAGCGTTCTCGCTTTTGCGGCGCTTGTATATGAGTATTGCTGCAGCCGCAAAGAGCAGACCCGCCACGCAATATATGATTAAAGTCGTCCAGCCGCTGAAGCTATAGCTGTATACGTCTGGAGCAATAGTGTTTCTAACGGTTCTTGATTTTGCAATCAGCCAATATGCCGGAGATAGAACAGCAAGGGTGGGGGAACTAACTGAGGAGATGCCGTAGCAGAAAAGGGAAATGCAGTATCTGGTTATAGCTTCAATAATTACCACGGCAAAGTTCAAAATTCCGCAAATAACGACCAGACCAAAGCCCTGTCCGGTGAGCATAGCGCAGAAGGAACCAAAGCCGAAGAAAAAGACGCACTGAAGCGATACTATTCCCAGCCACTGAAGCAGATAGCCGATTTCGAGCGAGCCGAACATAAGCTGCGATAAAACCGACAGCACAAAGATAAAAAGGTTTGAGAGCAGCAGCCATGCAAGGCCTGCAAGGAAGCTTGAGAGAAACAGGCCCTCGCGGCGGATTGGAAGGGTGTGGAAGGCGCCTGTGCTCTTTGCCGTGTATAGGTACGAAAAAAGTGTCCAGGCGGATATAATGCCGAAAGCAAAGGACATTATCGTCCCCTCTACAACGCCCAGCTGAAGTATATATCTGCCGACAGATGAGGAGCCAACATACCTTGACATAACGCCCGGCAGGGAGATCGGCAGGCTGATGACCCAGATAATATTGTAAATCGTCCACAGCGGCCAGAAACGCTTAAGGTTATTTAAAAATATGGCCTTATTAAAGTAAGATGTCACGGAGCGCATAGTCCACACCTCCCAGTTCGTAAATAAAAATCTCCTCGAGAGTCAGAGGAACAATGTCGAAGAAAACGGGATTCAACGCGTTTATTTTCGCGCTTATTTCCTCCGCTGCGCCTCGCATAATGAGAGTTAAAACACGGCCTGAAGCGGACTTGTGGAGCATACCGAAGCCCTCCGACAGCGATGAGCCCTCCTGTAGTACCAGCTGCACCTTTGAGATATTGTCCTGAAGCTCCGAAAGCGAGCGCTGCAGAAGAAGCTTTCCCTTGTGCATAATCCCGACGTGGTCGCAGACGTCCTCAAGCTCACGCAGGTTATGCGAGGATACAAGTACAGTCGTCCCGTTCTCCGAAACGTCGTTCATGACGATACTCCAGACCTGGCGGCGCATGACGGGGTCGAGCCCGTCGACCGGTTCGTCGAGAATCAGAACCTCGGGGCGCATGCTAACCGCTATTCTGAACGCCGACTGCTTCTGCATACCCTTGGAGAGCTGGCGCATGAGTCTCTTATCGTCGAATTCGAATATTTTTCCGAGCTTCTCATAGCGGTCTGCGTCAAAGCCCGGGTAGATACTGCTGTAGAACTTCATCATATCCCTCGAGGATGCCTGCAAAAAGAAGAACAGGTCGTCGGGAATACAGGCGACGCGCTTTTTTATCTCGGGGTTTTCGTAAACAGGAGAGCCGTCGATTTTTACCTCGCCGGAATCCTGGCGGTATATGCCGGACAGATGGCGTATTATCGTGGATTTTCCGGCTCCGTTCGGGCCCACCAGACCGTAAACCGAGCCCTTTTCAACGTTCAGACTAAGATCGTCGAGAGCTGTAAAGCCGCCAAAACGCTTTACAACATTTTTTACTTCAATCATTCTTTAACCTCCGTTTCCGAATACAGCTTATCGAGCCGTTCCTTGAGCTCGCCGGCGCCGTAGCCGAGATAAAAAAGCTCGGTAGCGGCCTCGTCAAAGGCCTTTAAATCCCGAATTCGCTTTTCTGCCGGCAGCTCGGCAGGCCCTGCGACGAATGAGCCCTTGCCGGCGGCAGTATTGATATAGCCCTCGGCTTCGAGCTCTCTGTAGGCTCTTTGTATGGTGTTCGGGTTAATCGCAAGCTCCGACGCAAGCTCGCGCACGGACGGCAGCTTTTCTCCAGGAGGCAGAGCCCCCGTCATTATCAGCCTCCTCAGTCCATCCTTTATCTGGGCGTATATAGGCCTTGAATCCCTGTAGTTTAGATTAATCAATATATCACCACCGCATATTTATTTTGCTACTGTATTAATGGTTATAATACAGACAATACACTATTGCGCTACACTTGTCAATATTATTCTCCCGCTCGGGACAGGAAATATTCGGTGCGCTCTTTTGCCATATTCCTCTTGACAAAAAGCGTATTACATGCTATTATTCAGATAACAATTAAATAGGACTTTGGGTGGCCGCCTTACGCGGTCTTAAAAAGGAAACAGGTGCAAAACCTGTGCGAACCCGTCGCTGTAAGAGAAGAGTCCGCTTCACTATGATCACTGATTTATTCGGGAAGATCGAAGCGGGTGATGACACTTGAGCCAGAAGACTTGCCTATTGTCTGAGTACGAAACGCCACGAGGTTTGGTAGGGTACTATTTACGACTTATCGGTTGTATTATAGTAGTGGCTTTCATTTGTTATGAAAGTCATTTTTTGTTTTTATTGGCGTTTCGTTTAAAAGGTTCATTATGACCGCTCTCTCTCTCGCGGATCATATTTGATAAAGCTAATTAAAAGTTGTGTGTTAATCTGTTCAAAATTTAACGCAAAAAAGAGCGCCGGAGGATATTGCCTGTCCTCCGGCGCTCTTTTTTTGTGTCTGAGCGGATTAGTTTCCGCCATTTTGCCAAAAAAGCCTCGTTAATACACAAAGTATTGCCTGCGTTTTTTTGACAAACTGACAAAAACTTCTCTCGCTCATCCTTCAAATGCGATTAATCTAGCGCTATGCTTACCCTTTTATCTTGAAAACACTTACGACTTCCCTCAGCTGATTTGCCTGGCTGGAGAGCTCGGAGCTCGCAGCCGCGGTTTCCTCAGAGGTGGCCGCGTTGTTCTGAACGACCTGCGAAACCTGAATTATTCCCTGGTTAATCTGCTCTATGCCCATGGCCTGCTCCTTTGATGCAACCGCAATGGAGCCGACTAGGTCTGCGGCGTTTGCTACCTCGGCTACAATCTTTTTAAGTGCCTCGGCGGTATCGCCGGCTATTTTGATGCCGACCTCAACATTCTTTATCGAGCCCTCTATCATCTCGGAGGTCTCTTTTGCGGCGCTCGCAGATCTCGAAGCAAGAGTTCTGACCTCCTCGGCGACAACCGCAAAGCCCTTTCCGTGCTGACCTGCTCTTGCAGCTTCAACCGCCGCGTTTAGAGCAAGAATATTCGTCTGGAAGGCGATGTCGTCAATAACCTTTATGATTTTGCTGATGTTTCCGCTCGACAGGTTTATCGCGTCCATAGCCTTGACCATATCTTCCATACGAGAGTTGCCGCTCTCGGCATTGTTCCTCGCGTTGGTAGCAAGCTGGTTCGCCCTATCGGCGTTGCTGGCGTTGAGCGTGGTCTGGGAGGATATTTGCTCAAGCGAAGCGGTAAGCTCTTCGACGGCGCTGGCCTGCTCTGTCGCACCCTGAGAAAGAGCCATGCTGGAATTTGAAATCATTTCCGAGCCGGAGGACACCTGTACGGCAGCGGTGGAGATATTAGAAATTGTGTGATTGAGTGAAACGATAATCTCTTCCATATCCTTTTTTATGTTTGCAAATTCGCCGACGTATTCCTGACTTGTGGCTACGGCGAGATTTCCTGAGGATATATTCGACAGGACAAAGTGGATATCCTTGATGTAGGAGCTGAGATTTTTTACCGTATTCCCAAGAGAGTCTGCAAGCCTGAATATTTCGTCCTTTGACTTAACTGCGGGTACCGCAGAGTTGAGGTCTCCCTGACTTAGCAGCTCGAGTCTCTTTGTCACGAGAGAGATGGGTCTGCCTATCGAATTTGCGAAGAAGAAGGCAAACAGGAAGGAGAGAATAAGGAACACGCCCGCTGCCGCCAAAGATATGGTCAGCCCCTGCTTGTAGGTGGCGAGCATCTCGTCCTTGTCCGCCACAATTGCAAGTATCCAACCGTTTGTGTTTGCTATCGGAGAGTATGCTACATATTTGGTGGACTTGTCTATGGTGACTTCGCCGGTACCGGTCTTGCTAGAGAGCATGCTGGTGATAAAGCCGCCAAGCTCCTTGAATTCGGGCTTGTCCTTGCTGAGAGTTATGTAGTTTGTGAAGGCTTCCACAAGGGAGTTGTCCTTGTGCGCTATTATCGTACCTGCGCTGTCGATAATGAAGCCGTAGCCCTTTTGGCCTATGGATACTTCCTTTATTACTTGGCTGAATACGTCGTTGCCGAGCTCTGCGAATACTATGCCGTTATAGCCGGTTCCATTGTTGACCTTTTCTGAAACGTACAGCACGGTCTTTCCGTTCTTTTTGTTGACAAGCGGACTTGAAATGAAGGACTGGCCTGCCATAGCAGACTTGAAG
>CAYQMY010000056.1:9886-10925 GCA_964418735.1 uncultured Oscillospiraceae bacterium
CAGAAAGGTTTATGGTAGGCGCGTCATAAGGAATTCCCTTATCGTTGGCGTACGAGACATCTGTGTAGCTGCCGTAAGCCTTTGTGAGCGATACGGAGAGTTCTTTCAGCTGAGCCTGAGCGGATGTCGGGCTTATTGCTGTGTTTGTGGACATTATTTTTACGTCTGATTTAAATTTGGCAATCTGATTTCCTACGTCTGAGGCATAGGCCTTGGCGGTTTCGGTAACGCTGGTGTTCATACCCTCTACCGCTGTTTTGTTAAGCATGAACGAGTTTACGCCTGTAAGCACAAGGCTTACGAGAAAAGCTATAAGACATACCAATAATGTCAGCTTTATTTTTATCGATTTCATTGAAATACCTCTCTCTATTTAAAAATATTCGGCGCAGGACAAACTAGTGATTAATCCGGTGTGCCGGACTAATTGCCTAAGCACATTCGGAAAAAACGAGCTTTTGGCAATCCAAAAGCAAAATAACCTCGTTTCCAACCTTTCCGATGCTTTTTACAAAGCCCTCCCTGAGCCCAATGCTGCCGTGCGGCGACTGCACGATGCATTCGTCGCCAAGATTGATGACCTCGGACATGCTGTCCACGATAAGGCCTGTCGAGATGCCGTCGCATTCGGCGACTATTATACAGGTTCTGTCGTCGTAATCTCTCTGCGCCTTGGAAAAACGCAGCCTGACGTCCATAACCGGTATGACCCTTCCGCGAAGATTGAGGATGCCCTTAATGTATTCGGGCGCTTCGGGCATCTCGGTTATATTCTGAATACCAATAATTTCAGTCACATACCCGATGCCGATACCGTATGTTTCCTTCCCTATTTTGAAGGTCAGGAACCTTCCCTTGAGTGTGTCCTCCTCAACATCCGCGCTAAATTCGACATAATCAGTCATAAGATACTGCTCCTTTCATAGAAAATACAATTCTTTACTAAATCATTCGAGAAATATTAGCGTAGAACTATTTTGCGTCCCCTGATATTTCAGTGGTGCCTTACTGGATTTATCGTGACATTGCACAAACGCGG
>CAYQMY010000057.1:0-10827 GCA_964418735.1 uncultured Oscillospiraceae bacterium
TTTGCTTTGTAGTGGAATGTAGCGTTATTATTTCCGCATTTTTGACATTTCATAAATAAAATCTCCCTTCAATCAAATCGTGTTGATTAACATGTGCTTCAAAATACTTGCTCTGACCGCGTTCCTGTTTTCGCTTGGAACCGGTCTTAGTGCGTTATCGCCTATCGCTACTGCAATAAGCTTCGCAGTTTTTTCGCTGATTGCACCCGCTCCGCAAACATTTGACAAAAGCGCCAGAGCTGTTTTAAGATCCGCTTCCTCGCCTATTGCGTTTATCGTGTGCATAATCAGCTGTTTGGCGGGTGTCCGTACTCTCGTTATCCGGATGTATCCGCTTCCGCCCCTGCGGCTTTCTACTATATAGCCGTGCTCAGGCGAAAACCTCGTTGATATAACATAATTTATCTGGCTCGGAACGCAGTTAAAGCGCTGTGCCAGCTCCGCCCTCTGCATTTCCGCATATCCGCCTTCCTCCTCGAGTACATTGCTTATAAATCCCGCTATCAGATCGCTTATTCCCATTCTGATTGCCCTCTCTCGTTTGACTTTGACTATCTTTAACCTTTGGCTATATATTACCCCAAGCTTTTTTTCTATGCAAGAGCCGTTTTGACCTTTCCTGACTAATTATATGCGGTTTACTGCCGCTTAGCTAATCAAAGCTCTTTATTTCACGTTTTTTTGCAGTTTATTCTCTCAATTTTTAATTTTTTTCTTTTGCATGAAAAATACATTGATTTTTCTATTCTTTATGATACAATTTTATTCAACCAATAATACGGAGGTGTCAACCATGGCATTTGTTATCAGCTCTGATTGTGTTTCTTGCGGTTCTTGCGTAGAGGTCTGTCCTGTAAGCGCTATTTCCGAGGGCGATAGTCAGTATGTAATTGATGCAGATCTCTGCGTCGATTGCGGTGCTTGCGCATCGACTTGCCCTGTTGAAGCTATTTCTGAGGGCTAATTTACACAAATCGTAAAGGGCGATATGCGTTTTGCATATCGCCCTTCGATTTAGGTAACCACTGAACTAACATAATGGAGGAAACCACTTGTCGTACGAAGAACTCTGGCGGGGCGGACCGATTATAGCGCAGTCGGAAAAGGTGTTTAGACTAGGCTCCGATTCTGTGCTGCTCTCTGCCTTCGCTCCGGCTGGGCGCGCACGGAAGGCCTGCGACCTCGGCTGCGGCGGCGGTATTATTTCGGTCTACCTCGCTTTTATTAATAAATCTCTGACCGTTGACGCCATCGACATATCGGAGGACGCCGCGGCGCTTACTCGAGAGAACGCGGCTTTAAATGGTCTTTCGGACAGAATAAACGTAATATGCGGCGATATCCGACGTCACAGAGAGCATTTCGAGGCGGGCGCATACGATCTCGTCGTGACGAACCCCCCCTACTTTGCCGAAGCCAGCGGAAAGAGCGCGAAAACGCTTCCCATCGCCACGGCGAGAGATGAGCGGCAATGCTCGCTTTCTGATATCGTCGAGGCAGCGGCCTACCTCACTCGCTGGGGCGGTCGCTTCGCGATTGTTTACCGTCCCGAGCGCCTGTCGGAGCTTTTTTGCGCGATGACGGCCGCGGGACTTGAACCTAAGCGCCTTCGAATGGTTCAGTACAAGGCGGCTTCCGCTCCGAACCTTGTTCTTGTTGAAGGGCGGCGCGGCGGAAGGCCGGGGCTTACGATTGAGCCTCCGCTGATAATGGCGGAGCCGGACGGTACGGACACCGCGGAAATAAAAAAGATATACAGGCGAAGATAGCCCCTAGCTAAGCACTGATTAATCGGATGTCGGCGCCTGAGCGGATTAATTTCCGCCATTTCGCCCAAAAAGCCTTGTTAATACACAAAGTATTGCCTGCGTTTTTTGGACGGACTGACGAAAATTTCTCCAGCTCATCCATCCGAAGCGATTAAATCAGTGATTACCTAAAAAATTATAATTGGGAGGTGTGCCGATTGGCAGGCTGCCTTTATATAGTCGCAACACCCATCGGAAACCTCGGTGACATATCCGCACGCTGTGCCGAAACCCTCGGAAGCGTCGATTTTATAGCAGCCGAGGATACCCGCGTATCTATAAAGCTATTAAACCATCTGGGCATAAAAAAGCCGATGGTGAGCTACTTTGAGCATAACAAGATCGAAAGCGGAGCAATGATACTATATAGGCTCCTTAGCGGTGAGAGCTGCGCCTTGGTCACTGACGCCGGTACGCCCGCGGTTAGCGACCCCGGCGAGGACCTCGTCGCCCTATGTGCAAAAAGCGGAGTTGAAATTATAAGCGTGCCCGGCTGCTGCGCCGCAATTTCTGCGCTTGCGGTATCAGGATTAAAAACCGGACGCTTTACCTTTGAGGGCTTTCTTTCCACCAGCAAAAAAAGCCGTGAGGCTCATCTTGAATCCCTCAAAAACGAGCAGCGCACAATGATATTCTATGAAGCCCCCCATAAACTCCGCGCAACGCTGTCGGACATGAGAGATACCTTCGGCGGAGATAGGAATATCGCGCTCTGCCGTGAAATCACAAAGCTTCATGAGCAAACGCTTCGCATGACGCTTTCTGAAGCAGCGGCTTATTTTGAGACTACGCCTCCAAGGGGCGAGTTTGTCCTTGTTATCGAGGGTGCAGCGCCAGTCGCTAAGGTCAAAATCAGCCTTGAGGACGCCTTAAAACGCGTATCCGAACTGCGTGACAGCGGTATGTCCCTCAAGGAGGCCGCAAAAAAGTGCTCTGAGGAAACAGGTTATACAAAAAATGAGCTCTACGACGCGGCTTTGGGAAAATAAAAAGGCAATAAATCATATAAATTTTAATTTATTTAATATAATGTTAATAATTTTGTTAACATTGTGGATGGTCTTTCGTATTAAAATCTGGTATTATATAAAAATAATAGCAGACCACAAACGGTAAACCGAAGCCAGCGGTTACCTAAGGGCAACGCAGCGCAATCCCGCACTTAGAACTTAGCGGTGTTACCCTAAGCAAATAATACGAAAAGGGAGTTAATATGGAGCATAAGCCTTTTTTAAAAAAACGAGAGCTGATCGCTTTGATTGTCATAGTGGTTATCTTCGTGTGCATCGGACTTTTTGTAATTCTTCACGAAATAACACTTGCGGTCGATACTAATATCGAAGGAATACAGTACAGAATCAACGACCCGGGCTATGAGGAGCGCGTTACAATCAAAATATCCGGAGTTTATAAGGAATCCCTCTTCCAAGACAGCACCTTCACAGGCAAAATCCAGATTTCGAATCACGATTTTACGCAGAATTACAATGCCGACATAAAGTTCAACGGTGACTTTTCCTATGTTACATACTATAACTACGGAGACAAGAATTTTGACCATATGAAGGAAACCGGAGTTGTGGAAATCCCGATAACCTTGGGACAGATTTGCACCTCTAAATCCTTCAAGCAAATACTTTTGACAGTCTTTGAGGAGAACATTGACGCCTCGGGAAGCGGATGGAGCGCTGAAAACGGCGTTGTAATCTGCGCCCCCGCGACCAACAGGGCTGACGCCGTCAAGCTCGCCGAAAAGCTTTCAAAGGGCAGCAGTATTCTTAATGACTACGTAAAAACCTGGAACTAAAATATTATAGGGGGTATCCATACCCCCTATATACGCGGCTAAAGCCGCGATACCCCCGGTCGCGCACGATTTGCGCGGGCTGTGGATTTTTCCGAGAAGTGAATTCCCAGAAAAATGATTTTAATTTTCCCTGCGAGGGAGTTTTTTACAGTATAAAAGAGGCGGTGCAAACCGCCTCTTTTATTTTTTGTTTATTTAAGTCTATGGGCTATCGCATCGATGAATTCCCAGGAGTTTACGACGTTTGGCTTTTCGCCTTCAACCAGTGATGCAAGGTCGCCGGTCATCGTACCCTCGCGTATTGTGTCAAGCGTCGCCTTTTCAAGCTTCTCGGCGAATGCGACAAGGTCAGAAAGGCCATCCAGCTCTCCGCGCTTTTTAAGAGCTCCGCTCCACGCGAAAATTGTCGCCACCGGGTTTGTGGAGGTCTTATCCCCCTTTAAATATCTGTAATAGTGCCTTGTGACCGTGCCGTGCGCGGCCTCGAACTCGTACTTGCCGTCCGGCGAAACCAGCACGCTGGTCATCATCGCGAGCGAGCCGAAGGCCGTCGAGACCATGTCGCTCATAACGTCGCCGTCATAGTTCTTGCAGGCCCAGATGTAGCCGCCCTCAGAGCGGATAACGCGGGCGACCGCGTCGTCGATAAGCGTGTAGAAGTATTCGATGCCGAGCTTTTCAAATTCGGCCTTGTACTCATCAAAAACGCGCTCGAAAATTTCCTTAAACGCCCCGTCGTAAACCTTTGAAATGGTGTCCTTAGTCGAGAACCACAGGTCCTGCTTCATGTCTATCGCGTATTTAAAGCAGGAGTGCGCGAAGCTCTCAATCGAGCCCTCCATATTGTGTATGCCCTGAAGGACCCCCGGCCCGCTCATCTTCTGGATGAGCTTTTTTTCCACCTTGCCGCTTTCGGAAGTGAACACAAGCTCTGCCGTTCCGCCCTCGGTTGTTCTGATTTCAGAGGATTTATAAACATCGCCGTAGGCGTGACGGGCTATCGTTATCGGCTTTTTCCAAGTTCTGACCACGGGCTTTATGCAGTCAAGCATTATCGGCGTACGGAACACCGTGCCGTCAAGAATTCCGCGGATTGTGCCGTTCGGGCTCTTCCACATTTCCTTAAGCGTATACTCTGTCATGCGCTGTGCGTTCGGGGTGATAGTCGCGCACTTTACCGCGACTCCGTACTTCTGGTTCGCCTTCGCGGCGGCTACGGTTACCTCGTCGTTCGTCCTGTCGCGCTCCATGAGCCCGAGATCGTAGTACTCGGTTTTGAGGTCAACGAAGGGCAGTATCAGCTCATCCTTGATAAGCTGCCAGAGTATTCTGGTCATTTCGTCGCCGTCCATCTCGACGAGCGGCGTTGTCATTTTTATCTTTTCCATTACTTGTCCTTTCTAAGGGAAGCGTAGTAATTCATCAGGCAGCCTTCCTTGATTATGGTCTTTTCCTCGTTTGAAAGGCCTTTGACGTGGAGCAGTATATCATGCACTCCATCCTTTGAAATGACCTTCGCGGGGATATCCTCTTTACCCTCGACAATAGCAGCCCTAACTCCGGGAACGAACACAAAATCGCCCTCGGAGTAATCAAACTTTGTTTCCTTGTCTATAGTAAAGGGAACGATTCCCCAGTTAATGCAGTTTGAGCGGTAACGCTTCGTCGCAAATTCATAGCAGATGTTCGCTCCGCCGCCGAGCACCTTCTGGCAGGACGCCGCCTGCTCTCTGGCGCTGCCGTCTCCGGGCTTCTTCGCAAATATGCCAGAAACGTAGTCTGTGGTCTTTGCAAGCTCCGAGGGCTTATCGGAAACCTTTGACAGAGCCTCGGTTATCTCTTTAGCTACCTTGCCGGCGCGCCTGTCTATATCCTCGCGCTGTACTGCCTTTGAGCGCTCCACATACTCGGGAACGCGGCGCGAGAGCGCGAATTCCGAAAGCTTCAGCGGATTTGAACGATATGAGGAGGTTTCGCCGGAGGGAATAAGCTCGTCTGTCGTCGTTACCTCGTCGAAGATGACCGCCGCAAGCTTCATAAGCATGTTTTCGCCGAGCGAATACATTTTCGGCCAGTCCGTAATGTTTGGGCCGAACTTCAGCTCATAATCAGGCTCAGCCTTGCCGAATCCGTTGTATACTCGCTTATCATATATCGTTTTGTCGTATTTGTATTCAATCTTCGGTACTTCGTAATCGATGTCCGTTGCAGCAGTCAGGACTCCTCCGTTTTTCGCGGTTGCAGCTATTGAGCGCGCGTCCATCAGGGCTACCGCCGAAATCTGACCCGAGCCGGGCTTTGAGCCCTCGCGATTCGGGAAGTTTCTTGTCGCATGGCGAAGGCTGAGCGCGTTGTTGGCCGGTGTGTCTCCCGCACCGAAGCAAGGACCGCAGAAGGCCGGCTTCATCACAGCGCCCGCTGACATAAGCTTCGCGCTCGTGCAGTCCTTTGTGACAGCTAGGGAAATCGGCGCTGAGGCCGGATATACCGAAAGGTCAAAGTAGCTGTTCCCTATCGAGGCTCCGTCAAGAATCGCCGCCGCCTCTACGAGATTGCTGTAGGTTCCTCCCGAGCAGCCGACTATCGAGCCTTGATCGGCAACGATTTTTCCGTCTATTATCTTTTCTCTGAGATTAAGGCTGACCTTGACTCCGAACGTCTCAGCGCACTCCTCCTCGACCTTTTTAAGTATCTCCTCGGGATTTGCCTGAAGCTCTTTGATTGTGTAGGCGTTCGAGGGGTGGAAAGGCAGGGCTATCATGCACTCGACCTTTGAAAGGTCAATCTTGACGGCGCTGTCGTAGTAGGCGGTCTTGTCGAGCTTAAGCTCCTTGTAGGCCTCGGGTCTGCCGACGTTCTCGTAGTATTCCTTAACGCTTTCATCGGTTTTCCAGATTGAGCTGAGGCAGGAGGTTTCGGTGGTCATGACGTCTATGCCGATGCGGTAGTCCGTATCGAGATTTGCAACGCCCGGACCCGCAAATTCAAGTATCTTGTTCTTGACAAAGCCGTTACCAAACACCGCGCCGCAGAGAGCGATAGCAATGTCGTGGGGGCCTACTCCGCGTCTAGGAGTGCCCTCAAGCCAGACAAGCACAACCTCTGGGGCATCAACGTCGTATGTGTTCGAAAGAAGCTGCTTAACAAGCTCGCCGCCGCCTTCGCCTATGCCCATGCAGCCGTAGCTGCCGTATCTCGTATGGCTGTCGCTGCCGAGTATCATGCCGCCGCAGAACGCGAGCTCTTCCCTTGCGTACTGGTGGATGACGGCCTGATTTGCTGGCACATATATGCCACCGTACTTTTTTGCCGCCGAGAGTCCAAAGACGTGGTCGTCCTCATTTATCGTGCCGCCGACAGCGCAGAGGCTGTTGTGACAGTTTGTAAGCACATAGGGAATCGGGAACTTTTTAAGTCCGCTTGCTCTCGCGGTCTGGATTATTCCCACATAGGTTATGTCATGCGAAATAAGCGCGTCAAACTTAAGGCGCATCTTCTTGGGGTTATCAGATGTGTCATGGGCTCTCATGGTGCGGTAGGCTATGGTGTTCTCCCTGCCTTCATCGGCGGCGGGAAACCCAGCTTCCGCGCTCTCGTAAATTTTGCCGTCCTTGACGTAAACTCCGTTTTTTATAAGCGATACCATACCGTTACCTCTCAGTGATGAATATTGTTTTTTAATGATTAATAATACATTATTTTAGGGATTTTTTCAATAATAAAGTGTTGCCGGGCGGAAGAAATCCGTCCGGCATGCTCTATGGTTTAGTTATATTTATTCATTGCTGCGTCAATGCCGAGCTCGATTATAGCCTCCAGAGCACCCACAGCGTTTTTGGCCGCCGCGTTTATCTCAGTGGATTCCTTGTCGCTTATCTTCCCTATCACCCAGTCAATCAAATCGTACTCCGGATTTTCGGGCGAGCCCACGCCGATTTTGACCCTTAAAAACGCATCTGTTCCGAGGCTAGAAATTATGCTTTTGAGCCCGTTGTGTCCGCCCGCGCTTCCCTGTCTCCTGATGCGGAGCTTTCCCGCAGGGAGAGCCGTATCGTCGCATACTATAATTATGCGCTCAGGCAGAATTTTGTAAAAAGCCGCGGCTGGCTGAACTGAATCTCCGCTGAGGTTCATAAAGGTCTGCGGCTTAATAACGAAGGCTTTTTTGCCTCCGATATCGCAGATATCTGTAAGCGCCTTGAATTTAAGCGAATGAAACTTAAGCCCCTTCGCCTGCGCCAAGGCGTCGGCGGCTAAGAAGCCCGCGTTGTGACGAGTTTTCTCGTATTTGGCACCGGGATTTCCGAGAAAGGCAATCAGCCACTCCGGTTGTCCCCTTTTGGAGCTGAAAAACATTGGCGAACCTCGCTTTATCTGAACAGCGGCGATATGGATACTTCCTCATACACCCTGTCAATAGCCTCGGCGAACATATGCGCCGCAGACAGATAGGCAATCTTGTCGCACTTTTTGTCAGAGAGATACGGAACGGTATCAAGGAACATCATTTCCTTTATGCAGCTGTCGTTAATGCGGTCAATAGCAGGGCCGGAGAGAACTCCGTGAGACGCGCAGGCGTAAACGTCCTTGGCTCCGCCGATTTCCAAAAGCGCCTTAGCGGCTCCGCAGATGCTTCCGCCGGTGTCAACCATGTCATCGTAAAGAATGACATGCTTGCCCTCAACGTTTCCGATAATATTCATAACCTCAGAGGAGTTTGCCTTCTGGCGGCGCTTGTCGACAATCGCAAGGCCCATGCCCATCTTCTGAGCAAACGAACGCGCCCTCGCGACCGAGCCCACGTCGGGAGAAACGACTATCGCGTCCTCGGCGTCGACACCAAACTTACTTATGTAGTAGTCAACAAAAATAGGATTTCCAAGCATATTGTCAACAGGAATATCAAAAAATCCCTGTATCTGAGCTGCATGCAAATCCATCGTCAAAACCCTGTCCGCGCCGGCACAGGTTATTAAGTTAGCAACAAGTTTAGCGGAAATAGGATCTCTGGCCTTGGCCTTTCTGTCCTGCCTCGCGTAGCCGAAATACGGCATGACCGCTGTTATTCTGCCGGCAGACGCACGCCTGAAGGCATCGATCATGATAAGCATCTCCATGAGATTGTCGTTAACGGGTGAGCAGGTAGACTGAATCAAAAATACGTCTGCGCCTCTTACGGTTTCGAGAATGGATATAGAGCTTTCACCATCGGAAAACTGCTTAACCTCCGATTCTCCGAGTCTCAGACCGAGATAACGGCACACTGACTCGGCAAAAGCCCTGTGTGAGTTTCCCGCAAATATTTTGATTTCTTTGCCGTGTGAAATCATTTAACGTTTACTCCCTCTTACTATTTTTATGCTTGGTTATACACCATTATTTTAACGTATTCATTATAGCAGATTTATTGTAAAAAAACAGGTTTTTGTAAAACTTTCTTTTACTTTTTGCGTTTTTCGTTACAGTAATTATACCCAAATTGCGCCAATAATAATTTTTTTCTTTTTTTCGAAAAATAGTACTTTACAAATCGGTTTTTCATGTTATAATAACAATAACGATAATCATTATTGTTTTGGAGGAAATATGGAAGTGAGAAAATTCAGCCGCAAGCGCGAGGCTATTATTGACGCTCTTCGCTCTACAAAAACCCACCCGACCGCGGAATGGATTTACTCACGCCTGAAGCCGCACTATCCTGACCTGAGTCTCGCGACGGTTTACAGAAATCTTTCACTTTTTATAGGTGAGGGCAGTGTTATCAGCGTGGGAAATGTAAACGGCCAGGAGCGCTACGATGCTAACGTGACCCCTCATCCTCATTTTATCTGTGACAGCTGCGGAGAGGTTATCGACATGGAAGAAAGCTTCGATTACAGCCTGCCCAAGAATATTAGCTTCCCCGAAGGCAATATTGACTACTGCGAAATAGTCTTTCACGGCAAGTGCAATAAATGTTCAAATAAGCAAAATGCTTAAAATATTATATTAATGGAGGAAATGTTATGAAAAAATGGGTTTGCACAGTATGTGGTTATATTCACGAGGGCGATACCCCTCCCGAGGCTTGTCCTGTTTGCAAGGCTCCGGCCAGCAAGTTTAAAGAGCTTGTCGAGCAGAAGGGTTTTGTCACCGAGCACGTTATCGGCGTAGGCGCCAAGGACAAAATTGATATGGAAGTATACAAGGGCCTTGTTGACAATTTCAACGGTGAATGCACAGAGGTCGGCATGTATCTCGCCATGAGCCGCGTCGCCGACCGAGAGGGCTATCCGGAAATTGCCGAGGCCTTTAAGCGCTACGCTCTTGAGGAGGCTGACCACGCGGCAAGGTTTGCAGAGCTTCTCGGCGAGGTTGTAACCGACAGTACGAAGAAGAACCTTGAGCTGAGAGCCGGAGCCGAAAGCGGCGCCTGCTCTGGCAAGTGTGACCTTGCTGTCCGCGCAAAGGAGCTTGGCTACGACGCAATACACGACACCGTCCACGAGATGGCAAAAGACGAAGCAAGACACGGAGCCGGCTTCGCAGGTCTTTTAAAGAGATACTTCGCCTGATTTATCAGCCAAACGAAAACCATACAGGGGGCATCGGACGCCCCCTGTAATATACATACAAAAGGAGACGGGTTAAATGGCATTTCAGTTTACGCCTGATTTGGCGACGGGAAACGCAACAATAGACGGTCAGCATAAGGAGCTTATCACTGCGATGAACAGCCTCCTGGACGCTTGCGCCAAGGGCAAGGGCAGAGAAAATTTGAGCAGCACCGCAAAGTTTCTTTACGACTACACAAGCAAACACTTTGCTGACGAGGAAAAGCTTCAAATCGCCAGCAAGTATCCCGATTACACCAATCACAAGCGTTATCACGAGGATTTCAAGCAGGTTGTCCGAGGAATAGTTGCGGAGCTTGAAAAGGACGGCCCGACAATTGTTCTTGTAGGCAAGGTAAATAACAGCATCGGCGGCTGGCTCGTAAACCATATCAAGAAGGAAGACGCCAAGGTCGCGGCGCACATTCGCTCCACACAGAAATAAAGGAAATACCGCATAGTTTCTAAAACCTCCTCAACCAAAATCCTGTTCACAAGCCAATTTTGTACGAGGTAAATATAGCGCTAGTGGACATCGAAGCTTCGATGTCCACTAGCGCATTTTTTATTCAAAAATATTGTCCGAACCGGTGAGGCCGCCGCACATTTCCTTAATGAC
>CAYQMY010000058.1:0-10816 GCA_964418735.1 uncultured Oscillospiraceae bacterium
AAGGATTATGACGCTTCGCAAATTCAGGTGCTCGAGGGGCTGGAAGCAGTCCGCAAGCGTCCGGGCATGTATATCGGAACCACGTCCACTAGAGGACTTCACCATCTGGTGTACGAAATCGTCGACAACGCTATAGATGAAGCGCTGGCCGGCTTTTGCAACGAAATAAATGTTGTCATAAAAGAGGGCGATATAATATCCGTCTGCGACAACGGACGCGGAATTCCTACGGGTATTCAGGAGCAGACAGGGAAATCGGCGCTCGAGGTAGTTTTTACTGTTCTTCACGCTGGCGGAAAGTTCGGCGGCGGCGGTTATAAGGTTTCGGGCGGACTTCACGGCGTCGGCGCCTCCGTCGTAAACGCCCTGTCCGAATGGCTTGAGGTAGAGGTCTGCAGCGGCGAGCAGTCGTGGCAGATGAAGTTTAAGCGCGGCGATGTCACTATGCCGCTTACTCAGACAGGCACCCCGACAAGAAGAGGCTCTACGGTCACCTTTAAGCCCGACCCTGAGATTTTTGAAGAGACGGTGTTTGAGTTTGAAACACTCCAGACGCGGCTCAGAGAGCAGGCCTTCCTAAACGCGGGCCTTCGAATTCGCCTTACGGACGAGCGTGCCGGAAAAGAGCAGTCCTTGGAAATGCACTATGAGGGCGGAATATGCTCCTTCGTCGAGCTGATAAACAAAAATAAAACCCCTCTGCACGAGAAGGTTATCTTTGTCTGCGGGCAAAAGGATGACAGCATTGCCGAAATTGCCATGCAGTATTCCGACAGCTACAGCGAGGTAATACTATCCTTTGCCAACAACATTCATACTTCTGAAGGCGGCATGCACGAAACAGGCTTTAAAACGGCTATTACAAAGGTTTTGAACGACTACGGCAAGCGCCATAACTATCTTAAGGGCGACGACAAGCTCTCCGGTGAGGATACCCGTGAGGGACTTACTGCTGTAATTAGCGTAAAGCTGACCGATGCGCAGTTTGAGGGACAGACAAAAACCAAGCTCGGCAACAGCGAAATAAGAACGCTCGTTGACGGTATAGTTTCAGATAAGCTCAGCACCTATCTTGAGGAAAACCCCTCTGTCGGAAGGGCGATACTTGAAAAGGCCATAGTCGCGTCCCGCGCTCGTGAGGCCGCGAGAAAGGCAAGAGACCTTACCCGCCGCAAAAACGTCCTTGAGGGCTCGACCCTTCCCGGCAAGCTTGCAGACTGCAACGAAAGAGATCCGTCGCTTACTGAGATTTATATCGTTGAGGGAGACTCGGCAGGTGGCTCCGCAATCGGCGGACGCGACAGCCGTTTTCAGGCCATTCTTCCGCTCTGGGGCAAGATGCTCAACGTTGAAAAGGCACGTGCCGACAAGGTTTACGGCAACGAAAAGCTTACGCCGGTTATCACCGCGCTCGGCGCGGGCATTGGTGACGAATTTGATATTGAAAAGCTTCGCTATCACAAAATTATAATAATGGCCGATGCCGACGTTGACGGAAGCCATATCAGAACGCTGCTTTTGACCTTCTTCTTCCGCTTTATGCGCCCGCTAATTGAGCATGGCTTTGTTTATGCTGCGCAGCCGCCGCTTTATAAGCTGGTGCGCGGCAAGGTCACTCGTTACGCCTACAGCGACGCGGAGCGCGATGCGATTTCGCTTGAGATGAAGGGCGGAGATACCAACGCCAAGGTCGATATCAGCCGAAACAAGGGTCTTGGTGAAATGGACGCCCACGAGCTTTGGGAGACGACCATGGACCCCGAATAGAGGACTCTTCTCAGAATCGAGATGGAGGACGCTGTCACCGCAGACGAGATATTTACTATTCTGATGGGCGAAAAGGTTGAGCCGAGGCGCGAATTTATTGAGAAAAACGCCAAATATGTCGTAAATCTGGATATTTAGGGGAGCGCTTATGCCGAAAAAAGAGGTTACCATATATACGGACGGTGCTTGCTCCGGAAACCCGGGTCCGGGCGGCTGGGCGGCGGTACTCCGTTATGGCGACACAGAAAAGGAAATTTCCGGCGGCGAGAATCCGACCACGAACAACAGGATGGAGCTGCTCGCCGTGATATCGGCGCTTGAGGCACTTAAGGAAGCCTGCCAGGTTACTATTTACAGTGACTCGAAGTATGTCTGCGATGCGGTAATAAAGGGCTGGGCGCGCTCTTGGCGTGCCAAGGGCTGGATAAAGGGCGACAAGAATCCGGCAAAGAACCCCGATCTCTGGGAAAGACTGCTTAATTTACTCGAAAAGCACGAAGCAACCTTTATATGGGTAAAAGGGCATGCTGAAAACAGGTACAACAACCGCTGCGATGAGCTTGCCGTGGCGGAGAGCAAGAAGTTTATTGCTTAAGCAGTGGTTATCTGGACATAACTGAACAAAAAATAAAGGCAGAGAATTTCTTCTCTGCCTTGTTTTTGCCCTTATTTATTTTGCGAAAGCGTTAAGCTTAAGGGTGAGACTGCTCTTCTTATGAGCTGCATTGTTCTTATGGATAAGACCCTTTGTAACGGCACGGTCAACAGCTGTTACGGCGACCTTGTAGGTCTCGCTTACTGCTGTCTGATCCTTCTGCGCTACTGCTGCGTCAAACTTCTTAAGACTTGTCTTAAGCTCCGATTTCTGGGCCTTGTTTCTCGCATTCTGAACCTTTGTGAGCTGAACACGCTTCTCCGCTGATTTAATATTCGGCAAATAACTCACCTCCTCAACACTTTTATATTATTCCTATGCGGAACGCTATTCTATCATTTATTCTGATGAAAAGCAATAGATTTTTAAAAAATTGTTACTATTTTCGCATACTTAGCCTCACAAAGCAGAAAATAACGTAAAAGACTCAAAGGGAGGAATAAAATGTATACGAAAAGAACTGACCTTGCGGTAGAGGCAAAGGAAATATGGCGCGAAAGCGCAGGTGAAACAACCGAGCTTTCGGGTGTCGAAGCCAAGGAAAAGCTTAGCAATGGCCTGATGATAGAAACGGTCAAGATCCTTGATGAAAACGGTGAAAAGGCGCTAAACAAACCAAAAGGAACATACATTACAATAACCCTAGCAGAAAACAATCTAGATGGAAATAAATTCCAAGACGCTTGCCGTGCTCTTTCTGACGAGCTTAAGGCGCTGCTTCCGCAGGGAGGAAAAGAACCTGTTCTGGTAGTTGGACTAGGTAACAGGTATATTACACCTGACAACCTAGGTCCTAACTGCTTAAGGCATACCATGGTTACAAGACATCTTGTAGAGCAGGTGGCTGAATACTTTGGCAATTTTCGGCCTGTTTCGACATTAGAGCCGGGAGTGCTTGCAAACACTGGTGTAGAAAGCGCCGAAATGATTCGTGCGATTGCGGAAAAAACGAAACCAGCAGCTGTTATCGCTGTGGATGCACTTGCGTCACGGCGTTTGCAGCGCGTCTGCACTACTATACAGATTGCCGATACCGGCATTGTTCCGGGCTCTGGTGTCGGCAACAGCAGAGCTGAAATTAGTTCTCAAACCATGGGAGTACCTGTTATCGCAATCGGCATACCCACTGTGGTAGATGCCGGAACGCTTGCGGCCGATCTAATGGAAAACGCCGGTATGGGGGGTGCTGACCCCGGCAAGTTTGGCGAGCTCGGCAGCAGCATCATTGTCACGCCGAGAGATATAGACGAAAAAATTGCCGAACTTGCTAAATTGGTAGGTTACAGTATAAATCTTGCGCTTCATGCCGACATGAGTATTGACGATATTACCGCTTTTATAAGCTGATACTTTCTAATAAAAGTACTGAACAGTGTCCAAAAATACTGTTCAGTACTTTTATTATTTATCGAAAATATTTTATTCTGTCCTCGAGCCGAGGCCTTGAAGGGGTCGGCTTATCGATATGCCCGACAGCCAACGCAATACCGAAGGAATAGTCTTCGGGAATTCCGAGAGATGCAGAAAACCTTCTGCCCTCGTCGCTGTATAGATACTCCTTGATCATTCCGATAATTAGAGAGCCTAGTCCAAGGCTGTGGGCAGTTAGTGACATGTTTTCCGCTGCAATACCAGCATCCATTGCCATGTACCTTGCGTCTGTCTTGCCGTATAGCAGAATTAAAGTCGGAGCACCGTAAGTGAAATTTAGTGCTTTTTCTACGTCAGAAGTGGATTTAGCAAATCCTTTTGCGAGCTCTTCTATAATTGCTTTGTTTTGGATTACATAGAAATTAATTTCCTGTCCGTTCCTTGCGGTAGGCGCCCATAGGCCCGCCTGTAGAATTGTTTCAAGTTCTGAATCTGATATTTGAGCCGCCGTGTATGAGCGTACGCTTCTACGGTTCAATACTGCGTCGACAACTGCGTTTCTTATTATTTCTGTCATGGTCAAACCTCCCTTGTTAGTATTTACTATTATAATTCATATATTAACCAAATTCAAATGTTTCACGTGAAACATAAAGAAAAGTTTCACGTGAAACATTGAAATGTATGAGAAAAAGATTTATAATAAATAGACTTGGATAAGATAATCAGGAGGCGCAAATGGGAAAAATAATAGCCGTCGTTAATCAAAAAGGCGGCGTAGGAAAGACCACCACCTGCATAAACCTTTGCTGCGCCCTGCATGAGAGCGGCAAAAGAGTGCTTTTATGCGATACTGACCCGCAGGGCAACAGCACCTCGGGCATGGGCATAGATAAAAATTCGGCCTCACCCACCATCTACGACATTCTTATTAATGGAGTGGATGCCGCGAAAGCTGTCGTAAAAACGCCGTTCGGTGCGGTTCTGCCGTCAAACAAGTCCTTATCCGGCGCTGGTGTCGAGCTTGTCGGCTCGGAGGAGAGGGAATACCGCTTGAGGAAGGCGCTCCTGGCAATAAAGGATGATTATGATTACATTATTATTGACTGCCCGCCCTCGCTTGAGCTGTTGACGCTTAACGCCCTCTGTGCGGCGGATGCGCTGCTTGTACCTGTACAGTGTGAATACTTTGCGCTGGAGGGGCTTAGCGACCTTTTAAATACGCTGAGGATTATTAAAAAGCGTCTCAATCCGGAGCTTGAAATCGAAGGCGTGCTACTTACAATGTTCGACGGAAGAACCAATCTTTCGCTGCAGGTCGCCGAGGAGGTAAAAAAATACTTTAAAACTAAGGTTTTCCGCACAGTTGTGCCGAGGAACGTCCGGCTTTCGGAGGCTCCAAGCCATGGAAAACCCGCGGTCGTTTATGACCGCAGCTCACGCGGCTCGAAATCCTATATCGATCTTGCCGCCGAATTGATGAAAAACTGAGAAGGGGGTAAGAATATGGCTGAAAAAGGCTTGGGCGCTGGACTTGGCGCGCTTCTTGGCGAGGCTGCGCTTGAAGATAATTCAGCAGACTTTTTGTTTCTTCCGATATCAAAAGTCGAAACCGCACCAAACCAGCCAAGAAAGATGTTTGATGAGGTTCTGCTGCAGGAGCTTTCCGATTCAATAGCGGAACACGGTATTATACAGCCGCTGACCGTAAGAAAGCTTTCGTCGGGATACTATCAGATTATAGCCGGAGAGCGCCGCTGGCGTGCGGCGAGAATGGCAGGGCTTACTGAGGTGCCTGTCAGAATAATTGAGGCTGACGATAAAAAAGCAATGGAGCTTGCACTGGTCGAGAATCTTCAGAGATCAGACCTAAATCCGATGGAAGAAGCAGAGGGCTACCGTGCACTGATGGATGAGTACGGGTTTACACAGGAACAGGTTTCGGAACGCGTCGGCGTATCAAGACCTTCGATTGCAAACTCACTTAGGCTGCTTTCGCTTCCCGAATCCGTCAAGTCTTTTCTTGAGATCGGTGAGCTGACACCCGGACACGCGAGGGCGATATTGCAGCTCAAGGGCGCAGCGGAACAGGACAAGTTCGCTAGCCTTATTGTCCGAGAGGGTCTGTCGGTCAGAAAAGCGGAATCTCTGGGCTCGAAGCTCGCAAAGGATAAGGAAAAGGAAAATACGCAAAAAGAGAAGCAAGAGGTCAAATTTGAGGTAAACTATATCTCTGAGGTCGAAAAGCAGCTTGCCGATCGACTTGGGCGGCGCGTTAGGGTAGTTGACGGCCGCAAAAAGGGCCGAATTGAAATCGAATATTACGGTGACGAGGATATGCAGACGGTAATCGAGCTGCTCTCGTCTCTTGGAAAATAGGAAGGAACGAGAAAAATGCTTGATATTAAGCTTATTAGAGAAAATCCCGACAAGGTGAAGGCCGGACTTATTGCAAAGGAAGCGGACTGTTCTAAGGAAATTGATCGCATTATGGCGCTTGACACGCTGCGCCGAGAAGCGATTTTCGCGACAGAGAATCTTAAGGCCGAACAGAATAAGGTTACAAAGCAGATACCAGAGCTTAAAAAGTCGGGAGCAGATACGACAGCTGTATTCGCCGAAATGAACAAGCTTAAGGAATCGATAAAGGAAAACGATAATAAGCTTCGCGAAATCGAGGACGAATACCGCACGCTGATGCTCTCGCTGCCGAACCTGCCCGACGAGGATTTGAAGCCGGGCGGCAAGGAGAACAACGAGGCGATTCGCTATCACGGCGAGCCGCATAAGTTTGATTTTGAGCCGAAGAACCATGTTGATCTCTGCACAGGTCTCGGACTTATAGACTACACCCGCGGCACGAAGCTCTCCGGAAGCGGCTTCTGGATATACAGAGGACTCGGCTCCAGACTCGAATGGGCGCTTCTTAATTACTTTATAGATACTCACATCGCTGACGGCTACGAGCTCGTTCTCGTGCCGCACATGCTGGGCTATGAGGCGGGTTTAACCGCCGGTCAATTCCCGAAGTTTGAGGAAGATGTATATTGGCTGCAGACCTCTGAGGACTCACAGCGCCGCTTTATGCTTCCGACCGCTGAAACTGCGCTTGTTAGCCTGCACAGGGACGAAATCCTGACCGAGAACGAGCTGCCACGCAAGTATATTTCCTATACACCCTGCTTCCGACGCGAGGCAGGAAGCTATCGCTCCGACGAGCGCGGCATGGTAAGAGGTCACCAGTTTAACAAGGTTGAAATGGTACAGTATACAAAGCCCGAGGATTCGGATGCGGCCTTTGAGGAGCTGGTCGGAAAAGCCGAGGCGCTCGTTAAGGGCTTGGGCTTCCATTTCCGCACGGTAAAGCTCGCTGCGGGAGACTGCTCCGCATCGATGGCGAGAACCTACGACATAGAGATACACATTCCGTCTATGAACGGATATAAAGAGGTATCTTCGGTATCCAACGCGAGAGAATATCAGGCGCGCCGCGGAAACATTCGCTTTAAGCGCGGAGAAGGCAGCAAAACAGAGTATGTGCATACGCTCAACGGCTCGGGACTTGCAACAAGCAGAATCCTGCCTGCAGTCGTAGAGCAGAATCAGAGAAAAGACGGAAGCATAGTCGTACCTGAAGTCCTCAGGAAATATCTGGGAGGACTAGAGGTCATAGGCAAATAGAATTTTGCGCAATCGCGGAAAATAAAGGGGTAATATTATGGTAACAATTTTTAACAGAAAACTGTTATGCAGAAGTACTTCGGAGAACGAAATTGACCGCGTTAAAAAGATACTTTATAAAAATGCCATAGAATTCATAGAAAAGGCTGGACGCGGCAAATTGAAGCTTTGGAGTTACATTTATGTACTGCGCAGAGACTGGGCTACAGCGCTTAGCCTGACGAATTTACACGCTCAAAGTATAGGAAGGAAGGAAATTGTATGGGAGAAAAAAAGAAAGTATCCGGCATAGTCAAGGAATTTCGTGATTTTGCGATGCGGGGCAACGTTATTGATCTTGCGGTAGGCGTTATCATAGGAGGAGCCTTCGGCAAAATTACCACCTCTCTGGTCAACGATGTTCTGATGCCCTTTATAGGAATGTTCCTCGGAGGAGCGGACTTCACAAAGCTTGCCGTCAGGCTTCCTGATTTCTTTGGCTCCGGCAAGGAAAACTTTATGAAAATAGGGTTGCTAATAGCTGCAATAATTGATTTTTTGATTATTGCGTTCGTGGTTTTCATTATTGTGAAAACGATTAACAAAATAAAGGCACAGCAGGATAAGAAAAATTCGGCGCCTCCTGCACCGCCCGCTCCGCCCGAGCCGAGCAATGAAGAAAAATTACTTACTGAAATCCGAGATTTATTAAAGGAAAAAAGGAACTGATTTATGCGCGAAATTTTGCTGGCGGGAGCCGGACGTCTCAAAATCAGCTTATCTGATACAGCGCTCAATCAGTTTGAACGCTACGCCTATATATTGGAAGAGGAAAACAAAAAGATGAATCTCACCGCGGTTACAGGCACTGAGGAAATAGCTAATCGCCATTTTCTCGACAGCCTTGGCGTACTTCGCGCAGCAGGAGATGCAATTAAGGACGCGAGGGTTATTGATGTCGGCAGCGGGCCGGGCTTTCCGGGTGTTCCGATGAAGATCGCCGAGTCGACCATAAGCCTTACCGCACTTGACAGCACTGAAAAAAGGGTAGTGTTTCTACAGAAGCTTTTCGAGTCGCTTAAAATTAGCGGTGCCGAGGGCATAGCTGGCCGAGCTGAGGAGCTTGCAGGCAATAAAAACTACCGCGAAAGCTTTGACTTCGCGGTATCGAGGGCCGTAGCAAAGCTGAATGTGCTTTCGGAGCTTTGCCTGCCGTTTGTGAAGGTCGGCGGCTGCTTTCTCGCAATGAAAACCGCCGCAAGCGCTGAAGAGGTCGAAGAATCGGAACGCGCCATAGCGGAGCTCGGAGGAGTGCTTGACGGCTATTTCGACTATGAAATTATGGGAGCAGTTCACAGGATAGTCCGCATAAAAAAGGTTTCTAACACTCCTGATAAGTACCCAAGGCGCTTTGCAAAAATACAGAAACAACCTTTGTAATATAGCGTTATTAGTTAGCGCATGCGGCATCGTTGATGGCGCATGCGTTTACAATAAAGGTCATGAAACAACCTGCAATTATTAAAACATCGCAACCTGAGAGTATGAATATTGATAAAAATAGGCAGTTTTTTTAGATTGCTTAATTAGTCCAAAAAACCCGCTTATTGACTATTAAATGTAGATAATATAAAATTAAGTCCACTAATAAAATGGTCAAACTACGCTGACCTTATTTCTCACTGGAGGGATGCTTAATATGAAGGTAAATTTTACTGAGACAGTTTTGCGCGACGCAAACCAGTCGCTGATAGCAACCAGAATGCCTATCAGTGTTTTTGAGCCAATTCTCGAGACCATGGACAAGGCCGGATACTACTCTGTTGAGTGCTGGGGCGGCGCAACCTTTGACTCCTGCCTGCGCTATCTTAACGAGGACCCGTGGGAGCGTCTGCGCCGCATAAAGGCAAAGATGCCGAACACAAAGCTTCAGATGCTGCTTCGCGGACAGAACCTGCTTGGCTATAAGCACTATCCGGACGACGTAGTCCGTAAGTTCGTTCAGCACTCCGTTTCAAACGGTATTGATATAGTGCGTATTTTCGACGCGCTTAACGACATCAGAAACATCGAAGTCGCTGTTGACGAGACCTTGAAGTGCGGCGCTCATGCATCTGCCGCTATTTCATATACTACCAGCCCTGTGCACACGCTTGAAAACTTTGCACATCTTTGCAAGGATATGCAGAGCATGGGCGTGCAGTCAATCTGCATCAAGGACATGGCTGGCGTTATGAGCCCGAAGGAGGCTTATGACCTTGTCAGCGCAATCAAGGACAAGGTTGACCTCCCGCTTGTTCTCCACACACATTGCACGACAGGTCTTGCGTTTATGACCTACCTGAAGGGCATCGAGGCCGGCGCTGACGTCATTGATACAGCTACATCAATCTTCTCGGGCGGCACATCTCAGCCGGCAACCGAGACGCTTCATTACGCTCTTGACCAGATGGGCTATGAAACAGGACTTAATCATGATATTCTCAAACAGGTCAACGACTTCTTCAAGCCCTATTTTAACGATGCGCTTGCTTCCGGACTTCTTGATCCGACAGTTATGGGAACCGCTACAGAAGCGCTTGACTATAAAATTCCCGGCGGCATGCTTTCTAACCTCATTTCTCAGCTCAAGGCGCAAAACGCCCTGGACCGTCTGCCCGAAGTGCTCGAAGAGACACCCAGAGTCAGAAAAGACATGGGCTATCCTCCGCTCGTAACCCCGCTGAGCCAGATGGTCGGCGTTCAGGCCGCTACAAACGTTCTCATCGGCGAGCGTTACAAGAGCATAGGCAAGGAAATAAAGGCCTATGTTAAGGGCGAGTACGGCAGAGCACCCGGTGAAATCGACGAGGGCCTTAAAAAGAAGATTCTCGGAGACGAAAAGGCAATCGAGTGCCGCCCGGCGGACCTTCTCGAGCCCGAGTTTGAAAAGACAAAGGCAATGCTCGGCGGAAGGGCTGACAACGACGAGGACGTGCTGAGCTATATTGCTTTCCCCGCTGTCGCAGAAAAGTTCTTCGCAGACCGCGAGAAGAAGAGAGAGAACATAGTAAAGTACTCCATCGAGCCTTTTGAATAATGGAGGTTTAAAGATGCTGATAAAAAATAAAACTTTGAGATCTCCTGACCCACTGCCCCCAAGGACGCTGCAGGCGGTAGTAGGACGCCGCAGAGACCTGACACCCGCAAAGGGCTCCTGTGGAAGCATAAATATCACCAACGTGCCGCCGAAAACCGCGGCGATGCTTATGGCGATTGTGGCGGACGAAATGAAGGCTCCGCTCAACGAGCTTAGATTTATTTCTATTAAACAGAAAGGTTCTTGCTAAGCAAGGGTAACGGTGATTAAAATGAGATATAAGG
>CAYQMY010000059.1:0-10608 GCA_964418735.1 uncultured Oscillospiraceae bacterium
TCAGCCTGTCAAAAAAGCACGCGGGGGCGTGTTTTTTTGGTATAATAGGATCAGTAAGGGGGCGAAGGAATGGAAGAATGGGGAAAAGACGGACGCAGTGATGTGGTAATGGTGGAGATAGATGCATTGGTGCCTAAGGACCATTTGCTGCGGAAGATAGAGCGAGTGATGGACTACGACTGGCTGTACGAACGTCTTAGCCCCTACTATTGTCACGACAACGGAAGAAACGGGACAGATCCTGTGGTGCTGGTTAAGATGGTGCTGATTCAGCATTTGTTCGGCATACCATCGCTGAGGCAGACCCACCAGCGGATAAAGGACACACTCTCGTACCGTTGGTTTCTCGGCTACAGCCTGCTGGACGAAATCCCGCACTTCGCAACGGTGAGCTATGCCTTCTGCAAGCGTTTCCCGCCGGAACTGGCGACAGAGATTTTTGAGCATATTCTCAACAAGGCAGTCAACAATAGGATGGTAGACCCCAGCATTATATTCATAGACGGAACACACATAAAGGCCTCGGCCAACAAGAAGAAGTTCCAAAAGGAAATGGTGGCAAAGACCGCAAAGATATACGAGGAGCAGCTGCGTACAGAGGTAAACGCAGAGCGCGAGAAGCTGGGAAAGCCTCCGATTGAAGACGATGATGATGACGAACCGCCAAAGGCGGAGAAGACGACCTCCACCACAGACCCAGACTGCGGAATGTTCGTAAAGGGCGAGCATGAGCGGCAGTTTGCTTACGAGGCGCATACGGTGTGCGAGCGGCATGGATTTGTTTTGGATGTAGAGGTAACAGCCGGCAACGTCCACGACAGTGCAGCTTGGGATGCGGTGTACGACAGGGTGACTGAGAATTTTAATGTAGAATTTGTGACGATGGACGCAGGATACAAGACCCCTTGGATAGCGAAAAAGACGTTGGAGGGCGGGAAAATCCCGATACTCCCATACACCAGATACAATGGCAGCAAAGAGCATTACAAGCCCTGGGAATATGAATATGACACTTTAAGCGACACATATGTCTGCCCTGCGGGCGGGATTCCACGGCACACAACTACAGATAGAGACGGAAAGCGAAGCTACCGGACAAGGCCGAAGCATTGCATAAACTGTCCGAACAAGGCGCTTTGCGGAGCAAATGCGAAGGGACAAAAGCTGCTTAATCGGCATATTTGGCAGGAGCATCTGGACCTTACGGAGCAATTGCGAAAAACGGAGCGTGCGAAAGAGATATATGCCATGCGAAAAGAAACGATAGAGCGTGTTTTTGCGGATGCTAAAGAGAAACACGCAATGCGTTATACACAGCATAGAGGCCTGACCCGAGTGATGCAATGGGTGAGGCTTAAATATGCTGCCATGAATCTGAAAAAGCTGGCAACGTGGGCTTGGGAAAGCCCTCTCTTTTCTCGGATTTTGCTCGTTTTTGCCGGTTATACGCAAAGAACCGCAGTTTTCGCAAGCTGAAAACTGCGGTTCTTTGACAGGCTGTCTAGGTAAGCACTGATTAAATCAGTGCTTACCTAGTTTTTTAGTCTCAAGATTCTTATTTTTAGAAAGAGCTGCCTCAAGCAAGCCGAGAACCACCCAAAAAAACGGGGCCACGATACAAATACTGAAGCTGAAAAAAATCTGGATAAGATAACATAGCAAACCGATAAAAAGCACAGCTGAAACCGGATTATCGAAGCCGCTTTTCAAAGCCTTAAACGCCAATGATATCAACGCTGACACATACGCAAGCAGTGAAAGGATACCGGTGTTGGCCAAAATATTGAGATAATCATTGTGCGCAGTATCAATAAACGACTGGATATTCGTCCCGGTCGCCGCGTTGTAGCGCTGAAAGGAAAAAGCAAGACGTTTCGCAAGGGTGTCGGGACCGCCCCCAAACCAAAGATGCTCCGGTACCAGCTTTGCAACTTGCTGCCAAATCTGAATTCTGGAGGACCCGAGTTTCGAGTCAACCTCCCCATGCAAAAACCTGTGGATTGAGGCCAGCGTGCCGTTTGCGAAGGGAAATGCCCAGACAATCGCAAGAGCCGCTACTGCTATGGTAACAATTCCAATTGAGAGTATTTTTCTTATTTTCTTTTCATCCCATTGATATTTTTTATCAAGATTATTAATTATATTGAGCAAAATCATCATAGCACCGGCAATCAATACCAGTATCAGTGATAATCCGCCGAATTTAAAGCTAATAGCGGTCACTCTGTTTATATAGCTTACACTCAAGGATTTGAAAACAGCCACGCATAAAGCTGCAAGGCTTCCCGCAATCAAAGTCTTTTTCATGCTCTGTTTTGAATTTGAAGCTATTGGAATCGTAATGGAAATACCGAGCCCGATTCCTACGAGACCGGCGCTCACGCCCGAAAGTAATAAAATAAATAACCCAACTGCAAATGGAATCAGCAGCAGATTTGATTTTTCATGCAAAACGTAATATACGTACAAAAGCGGTATGGTAAGACTCAGATACGCAGACAGTAAATCAATATTCCCAAGTGTGCCCATAAATTTACCTGCATAAAGTATAAAGGCGTCATGAAATGTATAGCCTTTCGGGAAAAGCATCAGGGGATTTAAACCCGCATACTGCAGGAAGCCTAAGCTCGCGTTGGTCAATATAACGATTCCAATGAGATACAGGTGCCACTTTTTAAATCTTCCGAAATAGGAAACAGATAAAAATAATGCGGTATAAAGCAGAATTGTACTTAAGCCCTCGTATCTGCCGGCTCCGATCCAGACATAAGACCCAAACTTCGATATAGCCGCTGAAATACAGCAAAACAAGACATAGGCGAGTATACAGGTCTGTGTAATGCTGGGACGATGAAGTCTGCGAATTATCTCGCGCGATTTTCCAACCAGTATGAGCTTTGCAACAAGCAGAACCATAACCACCAGATATACTAAGGTTGACCACTTAAAAAATATGTACTTGACTTCCGTTAGATTGACATACCCTTTCGGACCGAACAATAAAGGAAAGACAAGCAGCATGATGCAGAGAAAGACATCCGTGATAAGCTCGGGATATCGTGCTGCTTCCAGCTTCTTCGATTTGACCTTTATATTCTCTATCATGTTTATGACCATTCCTTTCGCTTTGGTAAGGCACAAAATGACCATGAAAAGGAATGGTCAAAAATTGTGCATGCTTGGTCAAATATTTTGCTCGTTCTTTATCGTGGATATTATATCATATTCAACTGGAAAAATAAATCAGTTGTTACCTAGGTAACAACTGATGGGAAAGCCTGCAAAAGACCTCGGCGAGACTAATAGTTTCGCCGAGGTCATTTTTTATTCTTTTCCCGCGTTCTGGCTCAGGTACGCGTTAATAAAGCCGTCGATTTCGCCGTCCATTACGGCGTTAATATTTCCCGACTCAAAGTTTGTTCTGTGATCCTTTGCAAGTGTATAAGGCATAAACACATAAGACCTTATCTGGCTTCCCCACTCGATCTTCTGCTGCACGCCCTTTATATCATCAATCCTGTCGAGATGCTCGCGCTCTTTTATTTCAACAAGCTTCGAGCGCAGCATATTCATCGCGGTTTCGCGGTTCTGATGCTGACTGCGTTCGACCTGACATGAAACGATAATTCCGCTGGGTATATGGGTTATGCGTATAGCCGATTCCGTTTTGTTGACGTGCTGACCGCCCGCACCGCTGCTGCGGTATGTATCGACCTTCAGGTCTTCAGGGCGTATCTCAATCTCGGAATCCTCGGTAATTTCGGGCATAACCTCAATGGCCGCAAAGGAAGTGTGCCTGCGGCCGGAGGAGTCAAAGGGTGAAATCCGCACAAGACGGTGGACTCCCGACTCGCTTTTCAGATAGCCATAAGCGTTTTGCCCCTCGATACAGATCACCGCGCTCTTAAGTCCTGCCTCATCTCCGTCGAGATAGTCAAGCAGCCTGTACTTAAAGCCGTGGCGTTCGGCCCAGCGCGTATACATGCGGTAAAGCATCTGCGCCCAGTCCTGCGCCTCTGTTCCTCCCGCACCGGCATGGAACGAAAGGATTGCGTTGCACTCGTCGTATTCTCCCGACAAAAGAGTTGTCAGGCGCGCCGTCTCAAGATCGGCTTCAAACTTCTCGTATTCCTCTGTAAGCTCCGGCAGAAGGCTTTCGTCTTCCTCCTCGAGCGCCATGTCACATAGGGTTAAAAGATCGTGAAAGCGCGAGGTGAGCTTTGTATAGGTTTCGCACTTTGACTTAAGCTGCTTTATCTGCTTCAGAACCTTCTGCGAATTTTCAATGTCGTTCCAGAAGCCGTCGGCGGCACTCTGCGCTTCAAGGTGCGCAATCTCAGCCTGCGCCTCCTCCGTCTTTAGTGCGGAGGAGAGTGTCGCAAGCGCTGGTTTCAGGGCATTGATTTTTTGTTTGTATTCTTCAAATTGAAGCATATAGCTGTCTCTTTCGTGTGTATTTTCATTTTTGCGTCCATTATCTGGCGCTTGTGCAGACCTCGGTATCGTCGCCGTAAATCAGGTCGTCAATGTCCGTCTGCTCTGGTTGTTCTCTGAAGTATAACATATGCCTCATAAAATCCCTCCCGTCGTAAATGATGTATAATATCATTATACGTTCGACCTGAAATTTTATGACTGTTTTTTGTTTCTTGGACAAGCTAAATTTGTCTCGAGTCAGCGGTTACCTAGTTTTCCGCCTTTTGAACCGCCGCCGAAGTTTGCGAGGATGTTAGTATCAAAGCTGTAGCTTATATCGGCGGTTTCGCGCTGGCGCTTAAGTGCGAGCGAAACCATCCTGTCAAGCAGCTCGGGGTATTTGACGCCTAGAGGCTCCCAGAGGTAGAAGGAGAGCGAGCCGGGAATGGTGTTTATCTCGTTAACCCACAGCTTCATTTCCTCGGTATCGAGCAGGAAATCTATTCTCGATACGCCGTTGCAGCCAAGCGCCTTAAAGGTTTTTATCGCAAGCTCCCTGACCTCTTCTCGCATCTCCGGAGTTATCGGCGCGGGCAGCAGGCGCTTAAGCCCACTCATGCCCTTGCTTCCGCCCTCGGTCTTTGCCCCACCGCCGTATTTGTCCTCGTAGCTCAAAATCTCGTCTGTGTTTATAGGCTCCTCGCACTCGGAAGCCTCAGCGCTTTCATAGTCGCCGAGTACGGAGCAGTTTATCTCGCGAAGCTTTACAACCGCATTTTCGGCAAGGACCACCGACGCGAAGTCAAAGGCATAATCCATGGCGTCTATAAGCCCGTCACGGTCGCGGGCAATCTTTATTCCGACGCTGGAACCAAGATTTACGGGCTTTATTATAATCGGGTAACGAAGCTTATCTTCAAGCTCCAATACTACCTCATCGCGCTTTCTGTTCCAGCGCTTTACGTCAAATCGAAGGCCGGGAAGAACGGGGATTCCGTTGTCCTTGAGAACCGCCTTCATAACGTATTTGTCCATGCCAATTGCCGAGGAAAGCACATCGCAGCCGACAAAGGGCACTCCCAGTGTCTGCAGATATCCCTGCAGGGTACCGTCCTCGACGTTCGTTCCGTGCACAGCAGGAAAGGCGACATCAACTGTATCAAAAACGTTGTCTCCAAACATTTTAGGCGGCTGACGGAGCAGCTTCATGCGTCCGTTTTCACCCACCGGCAGCACCCTGACGCTTCTTGATACAAGCCCCTTAATGTCTTTGTAGGCTTCAATCTTTCCTATATCCGCTCCGCAGTACATCGCGCCGTCTTTTGAAATGTAAATCGGAACGGTTTCGTATTTTTCCTTGTCGAAGGAATTTATTGCCTGCAAGCCCGTAATTACGGAAACCTCATGCTCGACACTCTTTCCGCCGAACAGCACTCCCACCTTAATCTTCATGCCATTTCCTTTCTCCGTCCGTCAATAGTTGTCGGGCAGATCATTTTCTAATAATACAATCTTGCGCTGCTCGGTCTTGATAGCGTCGACCTCAGAAAGCGCCGCCTGTATCGTCGCGGCGACAAATATCTTCTTGCTGTCGAAGCCCGCCGAAATCAATCCTTCGTATATGGGCTTTGTCTGCTTTTCGCCGACAAGCGCGACAAAATCGCAAACCTCCGCAGCCTGCTTACCGAATTCACAGTTAAGTTCATACTGCTTTTCACCAAGCTCTATCATTCCGGGTGTAATAAGTATCTTGAGTCCCGAAAACTCTTTAAGGACTTCAAGTGCGGCCTTCGCGCCTGACGGATTTGAGTTATAAGCGTCGTCAATAATCAAATTATTGCCGTTTCTTATAAGCTGCAAACGGTGAGGCACGCTTTCCAGACGGCGAACCTGCATGACAATGTCCTCCATCGGGACGCCGAGAGCGTCGGCTACGGCAATTGCGCCCGCAATATTCTGCACATTATGCTGGCCTATCAGTCTGGTTGTAAAGGAATATTCAGCTCCGTCGCGGCCCGTCATCTTAAACTCCGAGCCTTTTTCCGAGACGCTGATATCTCGCGCCCTATATTCCGCTGTTTCGCCGAGTCCGTAGGAAACGCGCTTTGCCTTAACAGGGCGGTTCGCTATATACTTGTTGTCCGTATTGAGGAAAATCGTGCCCTCAGGCGGCAAAGCATCCTCAAGCTCAAACTTCGTTTTAATTACGTTTTCAATGCTGTGGAAGCTCTCGAGGTGCTGTGGTCCAATAGAGGTTATAACGCCCATCTTCGGCTTTACGATGTCGCAGATCTCCTTTATCTCTCCGACGCCCTTCGCTCCCATTTCGCAGACGAATATTTCGTGCGTTGGGCGAAGGTGTTCTCTGACAGTCCTAACTACTCCGAGCGTGGTGTTATAGCTTTCGGGAGTCACCAGTACGTTGTACTTTGAGGACAAGAGCTTTCCGAGGTAAAACTTTACGCTGGTCTTGCCGTAGCTTCCGGTTACACCGATTACGGTAAGGCGAGGCATCTCCCTTATTATTCTCTCCGCGTCCTTTATAAAGCCGTTATTGATGCCTTCTTCCATGGGTTTGTTAAGCGTATCGGAAAGAATAATCGTATAGGGATTAAGCAAAATAACAGCGCCGTAAAGCGACACAACAATTGCCGAGCCGAAGCCGAACAAGGTTACAGCAGCCAGAGCGATAAACAGGGCGTAAATAAAGGCAAGTGTTCTGAACATCCGCTTTACACGCCCCGTAAGTACCAAGGGCTTTTTTGCGGGTTTTGGCAGATTAAGTAGTATTACAGCTCCAAAAATAAGGAATGCTAATATAAGACCATAGGTTTTTGCTAGCAAGGCAAGCGGCAGCACCGCTATCGCGAAGGAGCGACGGTAAAAACCGTCCTTATCTCGGCTTATCCACGCAGTCTGAACTGCGTGCTTATATGAATTGAGCTGAAATATGTGCATCTGACGCGCCGTTAAAACGGCAGAGGCGCCGAGGAATACCGCGGTGCACAATATAAAAGCGACTATTTCCGTAATAATGACCATCCCTTTCGCTTTGTTAAAGGCACAAAAGACCAAAAATCAAAAATGGCCTTAATGTGCATTGGATACCCCATGGGAAGTTTTGAGCTTGTTCTAAACCTAGATTGTCAAAAAATCCCCTCGCAAGGAAATTTAAATCTATTTTTCCGAGAATTCATTTCCCGGAAAAATTCCACTGCCCGCGCAAATCGTGCGCGACCGGGGGTATCGCGGCTTAAGCCGCGTATCTAGGGGGTATTGGATACCCCCTAGAATCAACCTTTTACTCCCAAAAACGAATCTAGAACCCGATATACGAAGGACGGCTGCTCAAGATAGCAGTAATGCCCCGAGCCCTTAACGACAACCAGCCCGCCGTCCGGTAAAAGCTCCTGCATGCGCTTAGCATCAGAAAGAGGCGTCGAGGCGTCGTTTTCGCCCCAAATCAGGAGCGTCGGCTGCTTAATTGCCGGAAGAAAGCCGCTCAAATCCTCGTTAACAAGCTTTACAAGCGTTTCGCGCATTACGGGTGTCGCGTTTCTGTAGTCCTCTGAGCCGCTCTTTTGCTTGAATTTTTCAAGCGCCGAGGGAAATATCGTCTTTACCGGTGCAGATGACAGGATAGTCTTGCCGAGCTTATATCTTTTCTGTCGGCGCAGCTGTTCGGGCGTTTTTTCGTGTGTAAGACCAGCACTTCCAATCAGAACGACCTTCGGCACCTCAATTCCCGCGCCCCCGCCTACCGTTTTTATTATTATCCTGCCACCGTTGGAATGGCCTATAAGAATGGCATTAGTTATTCTAAGCGCCCTAAGAAAATCCATTACAAACGAGGAATAGTCGTCAACGTTCCAAGAAACGGGCGGCTCCTGCGTCTCCCCGAATCCGGGAAGCTCGGGCGCTATCACTCGGTGCGTTTTGGAAATGTGCGCAATTAGCCCTTCATAGAGCGAGAGATCCGTCCCCCAGCCCTGAAGAATAACCACAGCGTCTCCAGATCCGCGATCCTCATAATGTGTATTTATTCCGTTAATGTCAATATACAATACACAAAGCCTCCCAATTCTAATGAAAATAACCTTTAAACCCGATGTTCAAAATTATCTGCTTTCTTTAGCTCTGTAACGGTTTTTGCGCGTTCTGTTTTGATGGCATTCTATTATATACTAAATTCTATGATTGCACAATTAAAAGGGTAAAAAAAAATATATATTTCCAGTCACAAAATTTTTTACAAAAAAACATATATTTTTATAATCTTTGTTGTTAAAAATGTGTTATTATTTTTTTGTCTGTGAATATTTATTTTTTACACACCTGAAAGGAGCAGAATGAACAGAATACCCTATAATCCCGAAAAAGAGTCTAAGGTAGTCGGTACAATAACTTGTGTCCCCTCACCTATGGCTCCCGAAGGCAAAATGCCAAAATATGATCTTCCGGCAACATATCGCGAGAACTTCTTAGCAATGCTCAAGGGAGAAGCTCCCCAGTGGATTCCCTTCTATATGACAGATGTTCAGATGTTCAATCCGCGCATTCTTCCCGACAACATCGCCCGCGGCATGGTCGTGGACGCAGGCCCTATGGAGGGCATCCAAAAGGGCGGCTTGGATATGTTCGGCGTCGATTGGGAGTATATTCCCCTTGTAGGCGGTTCGATGGTAAAGCCCGGCAAGCCCAAGTGCCCTGATATCTGCGAATGGGAGAAGTATATAACCTTCCCCGATCTTGACGCATGGGATTGGGAAGGCTCCTCCAAATTAAACTCACCCTACCTTTCCGATGACCGTCTCAACGACCTCACCATTTTCAGCGGTCTTTTTGAGCGCCTTATCTCCTTTGTAGACTTTGAGGCAGCCGCGCTTGCTCTTCTCGACGAGGAGCAGCAGGACGCCGTCCACCGTCTCTTTGATAAGCTTGCCAATTTCTATGATGATTATATCGGCCGCATAAAGAAGTATTTCAATGTGGATATCATTCAGTTCCATGACGACTGGGGCTCCCAGCGCGCCCCCTTCTTCTCCCTTTCCACCTGCCGCGAGATGCTCGTTCCCTATTTGAAGCGCATCGCTGATTCCTGCCACAAAAACGGAATGTTCTTCCACCTTCACAGCTGCGGCAAGAACGAAATGCTTGTTCCTGCTATGATCGAAGCCGGAGTTGACCTCTGGATTCCGCAGCCGATGAATGATATTGCCTCCATTATTAAAAACTATAATGACAAAATCGTTGTTGCGGTAAATCCGAACAAAATTGAAGAAGAGATCGATGACGCTAAAGCCCGCGAGCTTTGCGAAGATTTCGTGAAGTCCACATTGGTAGTAGACAAGCCCCGCGTATTTGCCTTCGCTTCCTCCACGATCAGAACTCCTTCCACGATGAAGGTTCTGAAGAATCTGTACCCGGTCAGCAGAGAAATATATTCGAAGCTGTAACAATAACTGCAATAAACTAACAGACAGGAGAAAGAAACTATGATAATCATAGGCGAGAAAATTAACGGCTCAATTCCTTCTACAGGCAAAGCCATCGCAGCAAAGGACGAAGCTTTCATCAAGGATCTGGCTATCCGTCAGTCGGAAGCCGGCGCAAACTTTATTGATGTCTGCGCTTCCGTAAGCGATGAACTCGAAATGGAAACCATGAAGTGGCTTATAGACCTTGTTCAAAGCGTCACCGACACTCCGATTGCTATCGACAGCCCCAACGCGCAGACCTGCGTAGACTGCATCCCCTTCTGCAAAAAGGTAGGCCTTATAAACTCCGTTTCCGGCGAAGGAAGCAAAATGGACATCGTCTTCCCTGCTATCGCAAAGACAAATTGGGAGGTTGTTGCCCTTCTTTCCGACGACACTGGTATCCCCAAGACAGCCGCAGACCGTCTCAGAGTTTTCGACAACATAATGGCTGAAGCTGAGAAATACGGAATCGCGCCTAACAGAATCCACATCGACCCGCTGGTTGAGATGCTCTGCACCTCCGAGGATGGCATCGCAATGGTTGTCGAGGTTATGACAGAAATCAAAAAGCGTTACCCAACAATCCACATCACCGGCGCCGCCAGCAACATTTCATTCAACCTGCCCGTCCGCAAGCTTCTCAACCAGGTATTTATCACTCTGGCTATGAACTCCGGAATGGACAGCGCAATACTCGATCCTCTGGACAGAG
>CAYQMY010000060.1:0-7261 GCA_964418735.1 uncultured Oscillospiraceae bacterium
CATTTTTCTCGCCGCTTAAGCGGCAACCGAAAAATATGCACATTATGACCATTCCTTTTTAATGGTCGTTTTGTGCCTTTAGAAAGGAATGGTCATAATAATGACAAAGAATGAGTATCTGGCGGAGCTTATGAATGAGCTTAAAAAGAATGATGTTGCCGATGCAGCCGATGTTGTCGGCGAGTACGAGCAGCATTTTGCGTTCAAAATGGCGGACGGTTTTTCCGAGGAAGAAATATCCGCAAAGCTTGGCGATCCCGCGGCGTTGGCCGCGCAATTCGAGCGCCGTACCGACACGGAGCATTTTCATGGTAAAAAGGCCACGACCGTCTTCGGACTTATATTCGCAGACATCTTCGCGGGCATAATTTTTATCTTGCTTTTTGCTTGGGAAGCGATAATGTCCGTTTTTGCGCTGTCCAGTGCAACGGTTGCTGTTTGTCTGTTCTGCGGACTAAACATTTATGCGTTGATACCTCCTATCCCCTACTGGTGCGGCGCAGTTTTCGGGTTGTCATTTGCGGCGTTGGCCGTACTTACAGCGACTGGCTGCGTTTACTTTGCTGCGTTCGTACGTCAGCTGATGCGCTCTTACGGTCGATTCCATCACAACGCCATTGCCACAGCTTCCGGCAATGCGGCGCTCCCATCGCTTGCAGTCCACCCTAAACTTCCTGCAAAAATGAATCGGCGTATTCGGTTGATTGCGCTTATATCCCTTACGGTATTTGCTGTCAGTTTTGTTCTGGGCATTATCGTATCAATGCTTTCTTCGGGTGCGCTTGGTTTTTGGCATGCGTGGGGATGGTTCGGATATACGGGATGGAATTAAGCGGTGCGTTATGTATGGTTTGAATGCGTTTGCGTTTATCGTTTTTGCAGCGCTTAATGTTCTGGCGGTGCAGCTATGTAAATGTACCGATCGAACTAGGACGAAGGTGATCCGCATCCTGTGCCTGACGCTGCTGTCCTTTAACATTATGCGTTACTCGCTGTCGCCTCTGATAGGAAACGGAATTAAAATCCCTGTGGAGTTTTCTACTGTTGCCTATTTTGCTGTTCCTACTATTTTACTGACAGCCAGAAAGAAACATCAAAGCTGGGCGGCATATTCGGGTTTGATGGCTGGGTTCTTCTACTACATGACTATGATTGCATCGGGAGGCCCCATTTATAATACTTATCCCCACTATGATATTTATCTCTCTATGTTCTGCCATGGGACGCTGTACCTTTGCGGTTTTGTCACTATCGGGACACAGCAGTGTTCATCAAAAGACGGATACAAGCTCCTTGGCGGTATCGTATTTGTTGCCATTAACGCGCTTGCGTTCCGTCCGCTGGTGGAAGGTACCGAACGTTTATTTGTCTACGAACTGATTGATGGCGTCTATGTCAGGCAGCTGTTGCCGCATGACATCTGGCACTTAGCAGTACCGGCCTACTATATCGTTTTGACTTGCTTAATCCTGATGACTGTAAAAGGCTTTTTCAAGCTTAATCGTTCAATGTATAAAAAGTTTGCGTTATCGCAGAGGAAGCAATCGGCACCGGATCTCGCCATATAAACTTGTGAGGAGGTAAAAATGAATACAATTGTTATTAGAAAAGTTGGTCAATAAACAAAATGCCAATAAACTGCGGAGACCATTTGAGCAGCTTCGTGGCACTGAATTGAGGAACAATATATGCTTGTTACACTATTAAGAGGTTTTTTTAAAGCGCTTCTTAGGCAGAAAACGCTTAAGCGGAATAGGAAGTAATCAAGAAGACATATGAGCAATCTTTCTGACCAGAATTTTGACCAGAACCCAAAACACAAGCTGTCATGAGTCGCATACAATTTAATTTTCGGAACTTTCGATAACTTAATAATTTTTTAAGAAACGGCCACACAGAGTCTTATATACTCTGCTATGGCCGTTTCTTTGTATTCTATTGCTCCGCGTTTATATACTTCTTAAAACCCTGAGAGTATTCAATACCTCCGTTATGAAGGACCCAACAAGCTGCAACCCCGCCAATAGAGTCAAGTAGGCTTCTCCCCTGCTCTATCGGCATATTAAACAAGGCTGTAGATAAAGCGTCTGCTAAGCCGGAATCTCGGCATACTATTGTTACCTGAGCATAATAATCGGCCGGCATCAGTGTTTCTGAGTTGATAATGTGGTGATACTCTACTCCGTCCACCGTATAATATCGTGCGTAGTCTCCGCTGGAAACAACGGAGTGTCCATCGATAAGGAGCGAAAAGATATCCGAAATACTGTTGCTTTTATCGGGGTTTTGCACCGCGACAACCCATCTCTTTTCACCGTTCTTTTCGGCAACCAGTTTGCTCCCTATGGCACGCACATTGCCGCCGACGCTTAGCAGCAAAGACTTGATACCCTGACCCTCAAAATGGAGCGCCACTTGTTCTGTTGCATATCCCTTCGCAACCGCACCCACATCTAGCCTCATCTTGGAATCAGGTATAAATACGGTTGATTCGTCTTTGTTTATAACAACTGAATTCAGGTCGGTATGCTGCGCCGCTTCCCTTAGCAGCTCTATGGGTGGGAGCTTAGCGTTTTCCGGATCATCTGTCCCCTCCTCGCGGTAGTCATGCCAGATTCTTAGTACAGATCCCATTGCGACATTCACCGCTCCGTCTGTTCGATCAAATAACTCCCGAGCGAACAAAAGCATATCGATAATACGACTATCGACTTTTACCGGCGCTACTCCGGCGTTATCATTTATCGTTTTTATGTTGCTTATGCCCTCGTAGCTGTTATATATATCATAAAGCTGATGGTACTTTTCAAGTTCCTCCTTTACCTGTCCGGCAAATTCCTTGAATCTCGCTTCGCTTTCTGAATAACCAACAATCGTTGTTACTGTATCGAACAATGACAAGAATTGTGCCTGATACCGGTTTTCCCGGGCACCTATGCATCCGGAAGTCATTATTAAACACAGGGCCAGAATTATCAACATTAGCTTTTTCATAGAGGTCACCTGAAATCTCAAAGGATAATTGCCAAATCAGAGAGGCAAGAACATCGCCTCTCTGATTGACTAAGTTTTATTACGGGTTTACTTGAAGGCTTTTTCCACAAGCGCTATAAAGTCGGTAATTTTAATGGTAACAGATGCCTTCAGGTCTTTATCCGTTGCAACGTCATTGCTTACAGCGATTCCCTTGACCTGATCAAGTGTCTTGCCGGTCACATATTTGGCAAAGGCAGCGGCCTGCTCATACCACTCCTTGCCGATTCCCGAAACCTTCTTCATGCCGTAGTTTTCCTTGAGTTCGTTTTTGGACAAAGGCGCAACCTTAAGATCGGTTGCGATTACGCCTTTTGCGTCAAAATTTATATTTGACTGCGAGCCGTTAAAAATGCAGCTGGTTATTGTGCCTTTAGCGTCACGGGTAAGGGCAACATAGGTGGAATAGACCTGTGCAAGACCTTTTGCCTCAGCGGTTGCGTCCTTTGACTTTGCAATATTAGTCGTAGTGGCGATGCTCAAGATATCACCCTTAACCGCACCGAGATCAGCTGCATTGGCTGCAGCTTTCTCTACGCCGGCTATAAAGTCGGTGATTGTTACGGTTACGGATGCTTTAAGATCTGCATTAGCCGCATAACCGTCTTTCACAGCAATTCCCTTAACGTCTGCGACTGTTTTACCGACGACATACTGAGCAAAGGCTTTCGCCTGCTCGTTCCACTCTTTGCCGATTTTCGAGGTTTTGCCCATGCCGTAGTCTGTTCCAAGCTCATTTTTCGTCTTAAAGGCTGCACTCAGTGCCGTTGTGAGCTTGCCATCTGCGCCGAAGTTAACCTTGGACTGTGCCTGGTCAATTACGCAGTTTGTTATTACGCCTGCTTTGTCGAGAGTAATTGCAACTATCGTCGAGTCCGCCTGAGCTTGTCCCGCTACTGCAGCGGTGGCGCTTTTAGATTTTTCGATAGATGTAATAATGGCAAATCCTGTTTTCACAGTTTCCGGCTTCGCTCCAGTAGGCTGTGTTGTTTGCTGTGCGCTCGGCTTGGCCGAGGGAGCCGGGGTTGTTCCGCAACCCGCAAAAAGCAAGGTTGTCGATACGAGAATCAAGAAAAGAGCTACTATTTTTTTCATACTTTCCTCCAATAATTTAATTAAAATGCAATCTCAAAAATACCGGAGAAGTTGTCTTCAGTAAAATCGAGGTAGCAAACCCTGTAACAAGGCCCGATAGAATCAATACGGGCAGATATATCCACAGCGCTGTTTCGAGTATCAGGGACGCCGCTGTGATTTGTCCCAGATTATGAAAGACTGCTCCCGAAATGCTAATCAATAGATAGGTGCTTTTATCTTTAAAAAGAATAAAAAGCAATACCATTACACCTAAAGCCAATAGTCCGCCTGCGAGACTTAGCGATCCGGCAATTGTTCCTCTGGTCGCAGCAACGAATACCGCTTTTAGTATTACCAAAACTAATGCGTCGCTTCGTTTAAGATATATCAGTGCAAACATAACGACTATGTTCGCAAGCCCCAGACGTATGCCTGGCACCGGAATGGGTATGGGAAAGAGTCCTTCAATTAGCGACAAAACCATCGCCAGAGCAAACATCAATCCAAGTAGTGAAATCCGCTTGGCTCCATTAGATTTTCGTTTGGTTTCTGAGTAGCTCTTTTCCAATAAGCAATCACCTCCTAATGTCTTCAAGTCACCCGATACTTATGTCAGGTGCGCTTAAAGACGGATCATCAGATAGTATTTTCAGGTAAACCCGATTCGGAAGGCAGGCGGCGTATTGTCCTGCCAGGTGTAGCACGCCGGCTTTGATACAAATTTTATCTGGGCAATCAGACTGTTCGAAGGCAATACCGCCGTCTTCGGTCAGACGAAAAGTAATGTCAGGCTCTTGTTCGATGGAAAAATACTTGCTCTGTCCCGCGGATAATTTCACCGTCTTTACAAGTTCCGATTGATAATATATCTCAGCGTATGTGCCTTTATTCCCTAACATATTGGAATATATAATCCATGACAGCAAAGCAATGACAGCCAAAGCAAGAACTATAATAATATCTGTTTTCCTTGCGAACTTCATTTACGCTCCTTACAGCAGGTTACCAAAAAATATCAGCACAGTATGAACCGAGATGATAAGTACAAAATTTTTGATTGAAAGGATAAATGTCTCTTCCTTAATCTGCTTTTTAAAAAAGATGTTTATATTTTTTTGGACGGGTATAAGAGTTACAAGCAAAAGCAAACTGAGAGGAGATAAGAAACGCAGTATTACCATTAAAATCACCGAAAAATATGCGGCGTAGTAAAGCAGCGCAAAGAGGTAAAGGGATTTTTTCTTCAGATAATATGCCAAGGTGTAGCGATCTACTCGCACATCATGCTCGACATCGCAAACGTTGTTTGCCAGCATTATGTTTGCTGTCAAGCAAAACGGCAGTACTGAAAGAAGAATAAAGCCAATTGCCGGCATCCAGTTTATTTGGAGCATAATGCTTTCCCTGGTAAGCTCATAGGTCAAGAGTCCTGTCGGAGCGTTTAAATAAAACAAGATAAAAGGAATCATCACGCCATAGAAAAATCCGGAAGCGATTTCTCCATATGGGCCATGTGAAAGGGGTATAGGACCGTAGGAATAGATTATGCCAAAGAGAAAACACAGTCCTCCGGCAAGAAGCACAACGACGTCTGATAGCGTTACAAGATATATTCCGCAGCCCACACTCATCACAAGCAGAATCAGGGTAATAAGAAATGCCTTCCGCCGCGAAAACTGCAGCGTTTGATGGTTTTTCTTCGTATCGTTATAATTGTTGATTGTAGTAGCAGTCAGATCGAACAAAAGCATGCCAGCAAAGAAAACCGCCGAACGAAGAGGGTCTATCCGTCTGCCGCTTATTGTTAGGTACGCGAGAGTCATCAGAAACGGAAAGACACTTGTAATCTTTGTTTTGATCTCAACATAACTCAGCAATTTATTTATCATAGCTCAAATCGCCTTCACATCATTTTTGGACCGGCTTGTCCGCTGCCGCAGATATAAGCTTTAGTAGAAGCCCATATTTATAAGGGTTTACGCTTAAAAGTTCTATCAAATCGGTAGTTTTTCTATACAGTCGGTCAATTTTTGCGTGAGTATAATCGAGTCCTCCGGCCGCTGAGACCGCTTCCTTTAAGCGTGAAGGTTCTATTCCGTCTGTAATTTTCGCCTTAAGTGTTTTATCTTTTTTAAGAGCATAAATCATTGGCAAAGTGACAACTCCGCTGGTGTAGTCGGATAAGACAGGCTTTTTTGCAAGCTTTTGTGTCGCCTCGTAATCGGCACAATCGTCTGAAAGCTGAAAAATTATACCGATATTGTTTCCAATTTCAATGTAATAATCTTTCACGGACTCAGTCTCACCCGAGAAAATGTAGCCGGCGTAAAAGCAAGCTTCAAAAAGTGCCGCTGTCTTTCCTCTTATAGTTTCAAAATACTGCTGCTCAGAGAGGCGATAATTGCGGTTGTTTTTGTTTTGGCGAAGTTCACCCAGGCAAACCTCAACCATATACTTCGGAAAAACTCTGCCGATTTCTTCATAATCATCGCGCCTTGAACCTATTGTCGAGACAAGCTCCAGCGCTGCGCACAAAAGCCAATCGCCGCATAGAACCGCGTATTTTTCACCGAATTTTTTATGGAGAGCTTTTATACCTCTTCTTTTCTCGGCATTATCTATAATATCGTCATGCACAAGGGTCGCCAGATGAATAAGCTCAATTGCTGCGGCCGACTTAACAGCGTCCGGCGAAACGAGATTGTTGCTATCAAGCGCGCAGGCTAAGAGGGCTTTTGCACGTATCATTTTCCCGAAAGCCCCAGCAAGATGTGCAGTCATCGGCCGTATGACAACCGGAGCGCTCATTAGAAGCAGTTTAATCTGCTCCGCGGCATCATTAACGGCTGCGTCATAATCCAGCAATCCCTTTGACGATGCCTCTTTCGAAAAATCAGTCATGATAGATATACAACCGCCTTACCCAATCGATTTTTCTCCAGCCCTTTTTGAGTAAAGGTGAAGCATAATAATCAAGTCCAAAAACCTTTCCTGCTCCGAACATCAACGCAATCGCGCCGAAAATCATCCAAAAGTTCGAAAGATAAAGGCCTGTGGTTGTAGCAAACATGAAAAGCAGGATAATAGAAACAAAACTGGAGAAGGTCGTCAACAGTCCGCCCATCATCGAAAGGCCAATGAGTATTTCCGC
>CAYQMY010000060.1:7361-10583 GCA_964418735.1 uncultured Oscillospiraceae bacterium
GCAGAGGTTGCTGCATCAACCGCCTTGGCAGCGACTCCTGACGCCCCGGACATGGCGTCTGAAACCGAGCCAGTTATTATCGAATTAAACCAGCTTGTTGCACCGCCGAAGAAGCCCTCGAGCTTCGGAGTTTTCATCCAGCCCTCGACTACCTTCATCACGCCTTCAAATACCCAAACGGCTCCCAGCCAAATACGAAGCGGAACGAGCATGAAGCTTGGTGTTCTGTTTGTGAAATGCCCTCCGACAAAGCTTCTGCGGTTTCGTATGGTAAAAAACTCGTTTTTAAGATAATGCGCAATCTTATTCCAGCCTGCCACCTGCAAAAAGTAAATGATATTTATAAAATGCTTTGAGAACATTGCAAAAAACGAGGCGAGTGAAAATTTACTTTTATCTGTTCCAACATAAGCACTGGCGTAACGTCCTCCAATTGAGAGCATCGCGCCGTGGAACTTAGGTTCGTACTTTTCTTTCTCACCAACACCGGTGATTTCAGCCACTATATTATTCGCTACGGTATCCGCACTTTGCTCTGCATTTTCGACCATTTGAGGAACGGGAGTTTTCTGGTTTTCCGGAACATAATAAATATTATCTCCGGCAACATATATATCGGTTTTGCCCTTGGCTCTAAGGTACTCATCTGTCTGCAAACGACAGCGCTTAGGCGTTTTCAGGCACTCAAGCTGGGACACTACCTCAGTGCCTTCAATACCGGCTGTCCATATTACTGTTGCAGTCGTATCTCTACTGATTCTATCGTTTTGTTTGACCTCAACGTAGTCCTCGCCTACGGATAAAACTGATGTGTTCAGCATAACCTCAACGCCCATTTTATGAAGGCGTCTTTCAGCTTTGGAGGACACCTTCTCAGGGAAGGTCGTAATAATGCGATCAAACATATCTACGTTGACAATTTTGACAAGGTCACGTTCAACCTCGTACTCCTTGCACAGGATAGGAACCCACTCAGCCAGCTCTCCCGCCATTTCCACGCCTGTAAAGCCCGCACCAACCACATAAAAGGTCAGAAGCTTGCATCTCTCTGAGGGATCGTTCATTGTCACTGCAGTCTTGAACATATCTCTTATATGATTTTTTAAAATTACGGCGTCATCATATGACCAAAGAGTAAAGGAATTCTCTTCCGCACCCGATGTGCCGAAAAATGTCGGTTTTGAGCCACAGGCGACCACAAGATAGTCGTAATTGTAAGAGCCTGCCTCACCTACGACCGTTTTGTTGTCCATGTCAACGGAGGTAATCGTGTCCAAAACAACATCCACTTTTCGCCCGGCGAAAATCTTTTTGAGGCTGATACGAATATGATCCTCAGGCACACGCTCAGTGGCGACCTCATGAAGCTCAGTAAGCATTGTGTGGAACGGATTTTTGTCTATAATGGTTATTTGAGCGTCCGTTTTTTTCAAACGCTTAGCCAGTTTCTTAGCCGTAAGAACGCCTGCATATCCAGCACCCATGACTACTATTTTTTTGCTCATATGCTAACTCCTTCTTCTTGGGAAACACCTTTTTCAAAGAGGTTGACAACCCATAAATTATGTTTAATAATAAAATAAGTTTAATGGAAAATTATCATTATAATACCTTCATCCGTCATAAATAGCTTATTTAGGATGATTATTTAATATAATTATATAGTTTTTTGTAGAACTATTCAATATTTTTTGTTTATTTCTATGAATGAGTATATATATATCAATAATAAATGATTTATACCCACAAATCCCGTATCTCGGGATACGAAGGAGGCCATATGGAACATAAATATTTAGAAATTGTATCAGAATCAATTCTTTTTCAGGGTATAGAACTTCAGAGCATATCCCACGTTCTTCAGTGCCTTGATTATAAAATTGCAGATTTTAGAAAAAACGATTATATAGTACGCATAAACGGTCCTTTTAAAGGCGTTTTTATTATTCTCGAAGGAGAAACAGCTATCGTCAGGGAAAAATCTAATGGCGATCGCTTCATTGTCAACCTTTTCAATATCGGTGATGTGTGCGGCGAAGCTCTTGCTTTCTGCGGTTCTGATAAATGGCCCATGTCATTTCAGGCCCTCTCTGATTGCAAAGTGATAATCATACATCCCGAAAAGATTTTAAATTTTTGCAATAAGGCCTGTAACTTTTACAACACTATATTATTTAACATTATTCGCATGGTAGCGAAAAAAGCATGTGACCTCAACCGCAAGGTTGAGTATCTGATGTTAAAAACAATTAAAGGAAAACTCAGCAAATACCTGCTCGAACAGAAGAACCTTGCGGGTTCCTTGGAATTTGTCTTACCTCTTAATCGCGAAAAGCTGGCTGATTTTTTAGATGTTTCGAGGCCCTCCATGTCCAGAGAGCTTGGCCAAATGCGCGATGACGGAATCATTGATTTTAAAGGGAATTCGATACGAATATTAGATGACGAAAAGCTCCATTCTCTACTTGAGGAATAGCGCACAAATTTTAGATTGTCCCTCTTTGTCACAATTCAATTTACCCTAAATTGCATGACTTATTCCCTTTATTCCTCTCCAGTACAATTTCCGCCAAGAATACGGTAACATACAGAAAACACAACTTCGGGCCAAATTGGCCCGAAGTTGTGTTTTCTGTATGCTGCGAAGGCTGAGTAAATCATAAAGCTTTACTTAAATAAACCATATCAATTAGCTGAACACCATTTTCAAACATTGGGTTGTCGTAGTTGTCTGTAAAAAAGTTCTTAACCCTATGAGAAATTGTAAAACCATTTTTTTCATAGAACCGTAATATCCATGGGCTGTCACCTGTTCCCACAAGCATCGTTGTATACTTGCCGTCGTAATACGAAAAAATGTAGTTTAAAAGTTTGCTTCCATACCCTTCTCCGTGCCATTTCTCGTAAGTGGCTATATTTTTCAGCTCACAAACATCATCGCTTTCCCGTGTAACAACGCAAACACTTTTTAAGTCACCATCATATAAGGCGAAAAGCTCGCCTCGTTCTAAATATTTGTCTATCATAGCTTCTTGTTCATCAGCCAATAAGAGCAAATCCAGAAATTGCTTTTTGTTTTCGCAAACACTTTTTATCTCTAAAATGCACCGTCCACTCCTTTCCCTGATATTTCCACGCTTAACTAAATTGTATCAACTGTTATAGACGACTCGAACTGCTTTAGTTTGTTTATGTAGTCTGACAGTTGAATAATGCTCTCTT
>CAYQMY010000061.1:0-10550 GCA_964418735.1 uncultured Oscillospiraceae bacterium
ATCTCACGGCGCGGCAGGGTTTCAAGCTGTCTTTCGACCTCCGCCTGAACCTTAATCGCAAGCTCCTCGCTGTCCGTTACCAGCACCGCGCTTGCAAGCACATCGTGCTCTGCCTGACTCAAAAGGTCGATTGCAATGTTTACGGGGTCTGCCTCCCTATCGGCGATTATCAAAATCTCGCTTGGCCCGGCTATCATGTCGATGTTCACAATTCCGTAAACACGGCGCTTTGCAGAGGCAACATAGCGATTTCCCGGCCCGACAATTTTGTCCACCTTCGGTATAGTCTCCGTGCCATAAGCGAGAGCCGCAACAGCCTGAGCGCCGCCTACTTTGTATATCTTATCGACTCCCGCGACCTTGGCAGCCGCCAAGACCTCGGGCAATATTCCGCCCTTCTTGTTCGGCGGCGTCACCATAATAAGCTCCGACACCCCCGCGATTTTCGCGGGAATGGAATTCATCAGCACCGTTGAAGGGTAGCTCGCCGTACCGCCCGGAATATAAAGCCCCGCCTTCTCAATGGGCGTGACCTTTTGACCGAGCATCGCACCGTTCGGTGCGGACATTGAAAAGCCCGGGCGCACCTGCTTCAGGTGAAAAGCGCGAATATTCTCCGCTGCCATTCTAAGCGTTTCAAGGAAGTAATCCCCAACCGCGCTCACTGCGTCCTCAATTTCCTTTTCGGTGACGAGCATTTCAGAAAGCTCGCAGCCGTCAAACTTAAGCGTATACTCGCGAAGCGCCGCGTCGCCGCGCACCGAAACCGCCTGCAGTATTTCCCCGACGTCCGCGTCCGCCTGCGTGCGCTCGCGATTAAAAACCTCGCTGTTATATTTTCCGATCTTTATCATAATCGATTATTCCTTTTCGCAGTTTTGTGTTGCGCAGGCTACTTTTTGTCCATCAGCGTTTCAGCCAGCCTGTCGCGCAGTGTGCATATTTCACTACTCTGGAACTGATAGCTTACCTTGTTCGCGATAAGCCTTGCGCTTATCGGCATTATCTCGGTAAGAACGGCCAAATCATTCTCCCGCAATGTATTTCCCGATTCGACTATGTCAACGATGACGTCCGAAAGCCCAAGCAGCGGTGCAAGCTCTATACTTCCGTTAAGCTTAATTATGTCAACCTCTCTGCCGATTGAAGCATAGTACCTCGCGGCAATATTGGTAAATTTCGAAGCGACTCGCAACACCTTGGAGCCGTCGTCCGTAAAATTCTTTGGCCCCGCGACGCACATGCGGCACTTGCCGAGCTTTAAATCTAGAAGCTCGTAAACATCCGCCCTGTCCTCCTCGAGAATGTCCTTGCCGACTATTCCAATGTTCGCCGCGCCGTGCTCAACGTATATTGCGACATCGCTGGGCTTAACCAAAAAGTATCTGACGCCGGCCGCCTCGTTTTCGATTACCAGCTTCCGGCCCATGTCGTTTAAGTCACCGCCCGCGTAACCCACGCTAGCGAAGAGGTCATGCACCTTTTCCCCGAGTCTGCCCTTAGGCAGCGCAATATTCAGCATTCTTCCTACCTCCCGCAAAGCTCGTCAAGATATATCGCAAAGCCGATTGCGCGGCTTTCCTGCATCATTTTTTTCATCATATTGTCATACTGTCCGCCCGAGAGCACGAAGCGGCTCTTTCCCTCTACATAGCCCGTGAACATCAGTCCGCTGTAATAGTCCTCGTCGCCACGGATTGAAAAATCGATGATGACATTCATGTCGCCAAGGCCTTCGACAGCTTGCTTTAGCTGCGCAGCCGCTCGCTCCATCTCGGAGTTGCGGCAAAGCCTTTCGGCCTCCTTCAGCACATCAAAGGCAGTTCCCGAAAGCATAGCTGTCTCCGTAAGCACCGAAATCTGCTCAGCCGATAGCCCTATTTCCTCTGCCGCCTGCTTTAGACCGTGAGGATTCTTTGAGGCAATGCAGTCGTATAAGGGCTGGCGGTGCTGGGGCGCTATTCTAAGGTTACGCATAAGCGCCGCGAGGTAGCCGACATGGCTCAGCGCGAAGCGAAACGGCTTTCCCGTAAGCCTAAGACTCTCATAAGCGAGCCTAACGACCTCCAAAATCTCCGCCTTGCCGACATTTCCTATGCACTCAAGGCCCATCTGGCTTATCTCGGCAAAATTGCGCCCCGTGGCGTTCGGACGGTATACGTTTTCTATATAATAGAGCTTTTTAATGCCGTCGCCGGAGCCTGCGTTCTTCGCAATGCTCAGCGTGACGTCGGGCTTAAGTGCCATCAGCTTGCCGTCGAGATCGTTAAAGGTTATGAGCGTTTCGCTTCTAAGGAAGCTCTGGTTTTCAAGATAAAACCTGTACTCCTCAAAACGGCTCGTATGGTATCTGCGGTAACCGCTCTCCTCAAAGAGCGCACGCAGTGAAAGCACTGTGATTTCGTCCGGCGATAAAACGTCCAGTAGATTCTTCATCTTTCCTCCGCCTCCGCTTTATCGTGGTAAAGCGGTAACATGATAAATCAAGTTTAACACATGCTATTGAAAAAATCCATTCCTACAATTGCCGTAATTTAAAAAAATACAGTCGCGAATCAGTGCAAAATAGACAAAGCGGCATAAATTTGGGCGGTTACTGCTACAAATCACTTACCCAAGGTTCTGTAAAGTTCTTTTTTCGCCTGCACCAGAGACTCGACAAAGAAATCAGCCTCTTCCCTTGTGTTTCCCGCCGAAAAGCTTAGACGCAGCGCACCGTCGATAACGTCATCCGAAAGCCCCATCGCGGAGAGGACATGACTGCGCTTTCCCTTCCTGCAGGCCGAGCCCTTTGAGACAAAAATCTCCCTCGAATCGAGCCAGTTCAAGAGCACCTCGCTCTTGTAGCCCGCAAGTGAAAGGCTCAGAATATGAGGGGCTCCGCCGCCGATAAACAGCACCTCGGGAATTTTTGCGGCTAGCTCGTCCTTTATATAATCCCTTATCTCCTGCTTTCGGGCAATATCCCTTTCGCGGTTCTGAAAACCCGATTTTGCCGCCGCTCCGAAGCCCGCGATAAGCGGAACGGATTCTGTGCCCGGCCTGAGTCCTGACTCCTGCCCGCCCCCGAAAACTCTCGCCGGAAGGCGCAAGCCCTCGCGAACGTAAAGCGCGCCGACGCCCTTCGGGCCATGCACCTTGTGCGCACTGAGAGAAACCAAATCCGCACCCAGCTGCTTTACCGTAAACGGCAGCTCGAGAAAGCCCTGAACGGCGTCGGTATGCAGCAGCGCCTTGGAGCCTTTTCGTTTGAGCATTTTTGCGACATCTCCGACAGGCAGCACCGAACCCGTTTCATTGTTGACCAGCATGATTGATACCAGGACGGTATCTTCACGAAGTGCGTTTTCAACCGCTTTAACCTCAAAAGCGCCATCTTTATCAGGCTTTAGATACTCGACCTCAAAGCCCTGCTTTTCAAGCTCAGCCATCGATTTTAAAACCGCGTCATGCTCTATGGCAGTCGTAATGACATGCCTTCCCCGGTGCTTCATAAGCTCAGCGGAGGAGAGCACCGCTATGTTGTCGGACTCCGTACCTCCGGAGGTAAAATATACCGTTTCGGGCTTGGCCCCTATCGCTATAGCAACACTGCGGCGCGCATCGCTTAAAAGCTTCTGCGCCTCACGCCCGTGAGTGTGTGTTGAGGACGGGTTTCCAAAGCACTCTGTCATTGCAAAATATACAGCGTCAGCGGCCTCCTTCGATACCCTTGTCGTCGCCGCGTTGTCAAAATATACAGTCATAAAAGCCTCCGTAGCTATACAGGCAGTCAGGTTTACATAATCTCCAAAATATGTCCGCCGCGCTTTTCGCACGGGGCTTGTACAGCCTGATTGTTTTGTGTATAATACCACTATATTTAAGGTAGCAAACGCGAATTATGCGATATTGCCTTAATCAAGTAATTCTATATTATATTTAAATGTATTTCAAGTGGGAGTACTGTGAAGTGAAGGTTTCATTTATTACGCTCGGCTGCAAAGTGAATCAGTTTGAAAGCCAGGCAATGGCGGCATTGTTGCAGGAGAGGGGTCATGTTCTTGCAGCGGAGGACGAGACTGCCGACGCCTTTGTTATAAACACCTGCGCCGTGACTGCGGAAAGCTCACGCAAGTCTCGTCAGGCCGTCCGTCACGCAATGTCCGATAATCCGGACGCGATAACAGCGGTTTGCGGCTGCTGGGCGCAGATAAGCCCCGAGGAGGCCGAGTCACTCGGCTCCGACCTCGTATTTGGGAGCGCTGACAGGCATACTCTTGTTGAGGAATTGGAGCGCTGCTTTAAGGAGCGGGGGAACATTGTAAGAGTCGATGACGCGATGACTCGAAGTTTTTTTGAAGCCTTGCCCGCAGGCTCGGGCATAGGCCGCACACGGGCAATGCTGAAGGTTCAGGACGGCTGTCATAATTTTTGCACCTACTGTATTATTCCCTACGCTCGCGGCCCGGTGCGCAGTCTGCCTTTGGATGAAGCCGTTTCCGAGGTAAAGCGCCTTGTAGCGGAGGGCTACCGCGAGCTTGTGATTACGGGCATTGAAATATCATCGTACGGCTTTGACCTTGAGGGTGTGAGCCTTACCGACCTAATCGAAAAGCTTTGCGGCGCCGCCCCCCAAATGCGCGTCAGACTCGGCTCGCTTGAGCCGAGAACGGTGACCGCGGAGTTTTGCGAGCGCCTTTCAAGGCTCCCCAACCTCTGCCCCCACTTTCACCTATCGCTCCAAAGCGGCTCTGACGTAACTCTTAAGCGCATGGGCCGCAGGTACAGTACGCAGGAGTTTTTCGCAGGAACGAAGCTTCTAAGAAAACACTTTCCGAACTGCGGAATAACCACCGATCTTATAGCCGGATTCCCCGGTGAAACGGAGGAAGAATTCGAGGAGACCCTGAGCTTTATACGAAAATGTGCCTTTTCATCGATGCATGTCTTCCCATTCTCAAAACGCCCAGGAACCGAAGCGGCCGAGATGCCGAATCAGCTTACAAACAGTGTCAAAAAGGAACGCGCCAAGCGCGCCGCCGAAGCTGCACGCGAGCTAAGATGCGGTTTTTTGGAAGCCCAGGTCGGCACTGTACAGGAGGTTCTGATTGAGACCTGTACCGACGGCATTTGGAGCGGACTGACCGGAAATTACTGCGAGGTGCGCGTATCCGGCACGGCGCTAAAAAACGAGATATCCCGTGTCAGAATAACAGGCTGCGGTAATGACTGCCTGACCGGCGAAGTAGTTTAGCTTGCCCGACGTTATCAAAACGATTGTACCTTTTCTAACTGCTCGGCATATCATGGTTTCAAAACACATATAGTTTATTCACATTACTCATCACGCTATTTGCCTGCCGCATTTGAAATAATGAACAAACAATCCTGCATTTTCATGCGAATTTATTCTCACCTTTGGTTTTTCAAACTGTTGACAGCGCTTTTTCAGAGTATTATAATGTATTCTAAATCGATATTTCTTTATTTATATTATTGGAGGTCTTATCTATGACAAACGAAAGAATTTATAACTTCTCCGCCGGTCCTTCCATGCTTCCGCTCGAAGTGCTGGAGAAAGCTGGCTCCGAGATTACCAACTATAACGGCTCTGGAATGTCAGTAATGGAGATGAGTCATAGAAGTAAGGTCTTCATTAAGATTCACGAGCAAACCAAGGAGGATTTCAGGCGCCTTCTCAAGGTGCCCGACAACTACAGCATACTGTTTATGCAGGGCGGCGCAACGCTGCAGTTTGCCGCTGTTCCGATGAACCTTATGAAGCTGACGGGAAAGGCAGACTACGCGATTACCGGCAACTTCTCAGGCCTTGCCTACAAAGAGGCAAAGAAGTACGGAACATGCAATGTCGCGGCATCGACCGAGGAAGCAAACAATACGTACATTCCCTCCCAGTCCGAGCTCAAGCTTGACAGCGAGGCCTCCTACTTCCATTACTGCGCCAACAACACCATTTACGGTACCGAGTGGAAGTACATCCCCGAAACCGGCAATGTTCCGCTCGTCTGCGATATGTCTTCCAACATAATGTCGAAGCCCGTAGACGTCTCAAAATACGGCATTATCTATGCCGGAGCCCAGAAGAACATGGCTCCCGCTGGTCTCACCGTTGTTATGGTCCGCAACGACCTTCTCGAGAGAGAGATTATGCCCTACACGCCGGTTATGATGAACTATAAGACGCTGGCAGAGGCCGACTCTATGCACAACACTCCCCCCTGCTACAACATCTACATTCTCGGTCTTGTCCTGAAATGGCTTGACAGCCTCGGCGGCGTAGAGGGCATGGAAAAGATCAAGACCGCAAAGGCTAAGCTCCTTTACGATTACATAGAAGAGAGCAAGCTGTTCAAATCCCCCGTCAGACCGGACTGCCGTTCCGACATGAACGTGCCCTTCGTTACCGGCTCCAAGGAGCTTGACGACAAGTTTGTAGCCGAAGCCACCGCAAAAGGCTTCTCGAACCTCGCGGGACACAGAAAGGTCGGCGGTATGCGCGCATCAATATATAACGCCATGCCGACAGAGGGCGTCAAGGCGCTTGTCGAGTTCATGAAGGACTTCGAGACAAAAAACAAATAAGGAGCAGTTAATATGTTTACGATAAAAACATTAAATAATATCGCGGAGTGCGGCACCAGCCGCCTTGATGATACCCTGTTCAAAATCGATGACAAGGCCGAAAACCCGGACGCTATTCTTGTCCGTTCGGCAAAGATGCTCGATTACGTTTTCAACAAAAACCTCCTGTGCATTGCCCGTGCCGGTGCTGGCGTCAACAATATTCCTCTCGACCGCTGCGCGGACGAGGGCATTGTCGTTTTCAACTCCCCCGGAGCTAACTCCGGCGGCGTTAAAGAGCTTGTAATTGCTTCCCTGCTTCTCTCCTCCCGTGATATAATCGGCGGCGTTGAGTGGGTTAAGGGCATTGCGAACAAGGGTGACGAGGTCGCGGCTCTAGTCGAGAAGGGCAAGGGCGAGTTTGTTGGCCCCGAGATTTTCGGAAAAACACTCGGAATAATCGGTCTCGGCGCAATCGGAGCAAAGGTCGCTCAGGACGCTTATGCTCTCGGCATGAAGGTAATCGGCTATGACCCGTTTTTGCCTGATTCCGTAAAGATGGCGCTGACAGGCAAGGCAAAGTTTGTTACTGATATGGCCGAGGTTTTCAAGGCCAGCGATTATATAACCCTTCACCTCCCGTATATGGAGTCTACCAAAAATACTGTCAACGCCGAGACTATTGCCCTTATGAAGGACGGCGTTAAAATCATAAACCTCGCCAGAGCTGAGCTTGTAAACGACGATGATATGATTGCCGCGCTTGAAAGCGGAAAGGTCTGCCGCTATGTCACCGACTTCCCGAACGGCAAAACGGCAAACGCCAAGGGCATCATTGCCATCCCGCACCTCGGCGCCTCTACTCCCGAAAGTGAAGACAACTGCGCTATTATGGCAGTTGACGAGATCAGCGAATATGTACTAAACGGCAACATCGTAAACTCCGTCAACTTCCCCAACGTTTCAATGGAGCGCAGCGGCGAAGGCCGCATCGTTGTGCTTCGCAAAAGCACCGACGGACTTCAGTCCGATATTTTGGATGCCATATCCGCTGCAGGCCTCACCGCCGCCGCAACCGCAGACAAGGCCAAGGGCAAGACCGCCGCTACAATTATCGACCTGAGCGGCAAGGCTACCGACGCTCTCGTTTCGTCCATCTCCGCGATAAACGGAGTAATCCGCGTAAGAGCGATATAGACTCATATTTAATCTTAAATACTTACAGGCGCACCGCATGGTGCGCCTGTAGTTTTTCTATTACATGGAGGCATGGGGTGTCCCCTAGAATTATTTTCACCCGTCTTCGCCTGAAACTCTCAGACGCTCAAAAATGTTGCTCTCGACAATGATGCTCTCGACCTTGGAATTGACCTCCTCGGGAGTTTTGAAGGTAGGAACAAGCTTTTTAAGAGTAGCAATGATTATCTCGTTGCTTTCGGTATCCAGAGCGTTATTCAGCATTTTTACGCCCTTTTCAATATCCGAGTACCGTAGCCTGCCCTTCTGCTTCTCTATGAAAATCTTCTGGACGGAGGTTGCCGTGTCGCTCTCGCCTATAAGCAGCTCCTCGTAGAGCTTCTCACCCGGGCGAAGTCCGGTCTCCACAATCTGAATATCCGTGTAAGGCTTCAGTCCCGCGAGGCGCACAAGATTCTCCGCAAGCGACACTATTCTGACAGGCTTTCCCATATCCAAAATGAATATTTCCGACTTATGCGCCATTGAGCCCGCTTTGAGAACCAGTGACGCAGCTTCTGATATCGTCATAAAATAACGTATGATGCGCTTGTCGGTTATCGTGATCGGCCCGCCCTGCTCTATCTGCTTCATAAACAGCGGCACCACCGAACCGTTTGAGCCCAAAACGTTTCCAAAGCGCACCGCCGAAAATTCCGTGCTGCACTCAGGCATATCCGCCATCGCCTGAATCATCATCTCGCAGTAGCGTTTTGTAGCGCCCATTACATTTGTCGGATTGACGGCCTTGTCTGTGGAAATCATTACAAACTTTTCGCAGCCGTAAAGGGCTGAAATCTTCAAAAGGTTGTAGGTGCCCAGGATATTGTTTTTGACCGCCTCGCCGGGGTTTCTTTCCATTAGCGGCACGTGCTTGTGCGCCGCCGCGTGATAAACGATATTCGGACGGTACTTCCTGAAGAGCTCGCCGAGTCTGCCCTCATCCCGTATCGTGCCTATTTCAACCTGCACATCGGGCGAGCCCTTATAGATGAAATCCAGCTCCTTTTTCAGAAGATATGCAGAATTTTCTATAATGTCAAAAATAATCAGCTTTTGCGGATTATATGTCGCTATCTGTCTGCAAAGCTCAGAACCTATTGAACCGCCTCCGCCGGTAACAAGAACCACCTTTTCCGAGAGGTGCGGCTCAAGCTCTCTGCGGTCAAACTCTATACCGCTGCGCCCTAAAAGGTCCTCGGGCTTAATCTCTCTCAGCATTGAGGTATAGTTTCGCTTTAGCTCCTTGCTCGATAGCACGGAATCCGGGAGTATCTTAATATAATAGGGCAGATTGGCACACAGATCAAGAATCTCCTTTTTCCGCTTTTCGGAAAGCGTTGGAATGGCAATAAAAATATCGCTGACCGGTGAGCTTTTCAGTATGTCTGCAATCGAGTTAACCGGCCCCATAATTTTAATACCGTGAATTCTCTTGCCTATCAATTCTCTGTCGTCGTCCAGAAAGCACCAGACTCGGTAAGGGCTCGCGGGGTTTCTTTTCAGCTCCTCATACAGCGCGATTCCGGCGGAGCCGGCTCCGATAATCGCTATGCTTCGCGTATTGCTCTCCTTTTCGGAAAATAATCCGCCGCCGCGAAGCAGCAAAAACCTGTAGGCCAGCCTTGTCAGCAAATGAGCCGCAAAGGTGAATATTGTAACCGTCAGCATAAAAAACAGCACAAGCAGATGGGGCTTAAAAAGTGCGATAATCAGCAGATATGTGCCGTAAGCGCAGCATGACGCCAGAAAAAGAAAGGTATATTCCTGAGCTGCGGCGTAACGCCAAAGACTCTGATAGGTGTGAAAAACAGTGTCGTATAAGAGCATACACGACATCAAAATTGCAGATTGAATCGTCAGCTGCCCATAGCTCAAAAGCGTCTCCATCCCGGTCAGCCTGTATAATGCCAGAGAAACAAACAAAAAGATAATACAATCCGCGGTAATTACAATTGGATTGCGAAAAAAGTATTTCTCTTTTAACATTACGCAGACGCCCCTCCCAAAACATTTTATGCTTTAAACAGCTATCGATTTAATTGAAAATCAAATCGAACATCCTCCTTTGTAAAATGTACCCACGCTCTTTGAGCAGCCGCATGGCCCTTGAATACTCCTTATACGCCCGGCCTGTTCCGTGTATGTCGCTTCCCAACGCTACCACGCTTCCGCGGTCTATCCATCCGTTGATTTTTCCCCTTCCTACCATTATATGCACAGCCGAGGCGTTAAGCTGCCCTCGAAGCCCGAGTGAAAACAGCTCATCAACGTTTTTTTGCGGGTATCGGTCTACATGTGCCAGAACAATATTCAAATCCCTGTCTTTTCTAATGCACATAAGCGTATCGATGAGCCTGCCGCTCCATGGAGGCTCCGGCATCTCAATTAAAACAGTGCGGCTTGCGCCGATTTTAAGACTCTCAAGCTCGGGCAAGTTATGTAAGCCTTCGCAAAGCAGCACCTCTGCGGCCGGGATGATTTCCATGTCGCAGCTTTTAACCGCCGAAAGCTCAAAATATGCCTTTTCACGTATTTTTAGAAACTCCTCTATCCTCTGAGTGTGCGGATAGTAGTGGGGTGTTGCGACTATGCGCCCGACTTTCGCATTTTTTGCCAGCTCAAGCTGACGGGCAGAAACCTCTATTCCGTCGCTTCCGTGATCCACACAAGGAAGTATATGAGCATGAAAGTCTATATACCTCTCCTTCAATCCTCGCCACCTGCCGCCTTATTGTTTTTTTGCTCAT
>CAYQMY010000062.1:0-10530 GCA_964418735.1 uncultured Oscillospiraceae bacterium
CCTCGCAGGGAAAATTAAAATCATTTTTCCGGGAATTCACTTCTCGGAAAAATACTACAGCCCGCGCAAATCGTGCGCGACCGGGGGTATCGCGGCTTTAGCCGCGTATATAGGTAAGCACTGATTAATCCGACATCACCATCTTGGCGGGTCTAGCAACCCCACTCATCGTTAAAAAAGCTTGAAATAAAGCAATTATTCCTGCGCTTTTTTGCCTCAATTGGGGCTGCTATCCCCACCAATCTGGCAACGCCGGATTAAATCAGTGCTTACCTAGGGGGAATTGGATTCCCCCTAGAAGCTTTAGATTTATTTAACGCCTGCCGGGACTTCTGCATCTAAGTCGGATTCGTCCTGCAGGGCTGCGTAGCCCTCCTCGCCGGTACGAACCTTGACCACATTCTCAACGTCGTAGACAAAGATCTTTCCGTCGCCGATATGACCTGTATAGAGAACCTTTTTAGCTGTTTCGATTACGGTTCTGACCGGTACCTTGGATACCACGATCTCGACCTGAATCTTGGGCAGCAGGTTTACCTCAACTTCAACGCCGCGGTAGTATTCGGTTTTGCCCTTCTGTATTCCGCAGCCGAGAACGTTGGTAACGGTCATTCCGGTTACGCCTATCTCGTTCATTGCCCACTTGAGAGCTTCAAACTTGCTCTGCTTTGTGATAATCTCAATCTTCGTGATTTTTACATCCGATGCAATAGGAGCACTTCTTGTTACCAGCTCAACAGGAACCGCAACATTATGGGGTACGCTGCCGGCTACAACAGGCATTTCCATTTCGCCTGATTCCATCATCGGGAGAGAGAGCATGAAGTCTGCATAGGCACTTGCCAGACCATGTTCGTGTAAATCAAGACCCGAAATTTCTTCTTCTCTGGAAGCACGGAGACCATTTACCTTCTTGATGACTTTAAACACAATGAACATGGTGACTATAGTCCACGCAAGGATTGCTGCAATTCCCATTGCCTGAATACCAAGCTGAGTAAAGCCGCCGCCGTAGAAAAGACCATTGACTGAGGAACCGGGAGCTTTATCCGTAGCGAATAAACCAACTGCCAAGCCGCCCCAAAGACCGTTTACACCGTGAACGGCAACTGCGCCAACCGGGTCGTCAATATGAAGCTTCAGGTCTATAAACTCTACTGCGATTACAACCAGGAAACCAGCTACTAAGCCTATGATAGCGGCTCCAAGTCCGTCGACATTCGCGCAGGGCGCTGTAATTGCAACAAGTCCGGCTAATGAACCGTTAAGCGACATGGATACGTCGGGCTTGCCGTTTTTGACCCAGGTGAAAATCATTGTTACAACAGTGGCAACGCCCGGTGCAATGGTAGTAGTAGCAAATACTGTGCCCAGCTGTTCAACACTCAGTGCGGCTGCGCCGTTAAATCCGTACCAGCCAAACCAGAGTATGAATACGCCGAGAGCGCCTAAGGTGATTGAGTGTCCGGGAATTGCGCGGGCTATCGTCTTGCCTGTCTTTGCATCCTTTACATATTTACCGATACGGGGTCCAAGAATTGCAGCGCCGATTAAGGCTGTAAATCCGCCGACCATATGTATAGCCGTTGAACCTGCAAAGTCAATGTATCCGAGGTTGAATAGCCAGCCCTGCGGGTTCCATATCCACCCGGCTTCTATAGGATAGATGACCAAACTGATGATTGCACTGTAGATGCAATACGCCGAGAACTTTGTGCGCTCGGCCATTGCGCCGGAAACGATAGTGGCCGCGGTTGCACAGAATACGAGGTTGAATACGAAGCTGCTCCAGGGGAAGCTTGCATAGTCCGTGAAGAGCTGGAAATCAGGGACGCCGATAACACCGAACAAATAGTTTTGACCCATCATCAGGCTGAAACCGATGACCATAAACACCACGGTGCCTATGCAGAAGTCCATCAGGTTCTTCATGATGATATTGCCGGCGTTTTTGGCACGAGTGAAGCCCGTTTCGACCATTGCGAAGCCGCCCTGCATAAAGAACACGAGCGCCGCTCCGATCAGAAACCATACTGGAAATACCGAGGAACTGTTTACTAGTTCGAGAATAGTAGATTCATCCATAATAATACCCCTCCAAAACTTTTAATTATAAAACTAAAGGGTCCGGCGCGGGAAAACCCTGCGCGCAGACCCCATTGTCTTACTAATGTGATTGGCTAATAAAACAAAATGAGATCAAAACGCGCCTTCGCCGTCTTGACCCCATTGTCTCATTTGCTATTCGATTTGCAGCTTTTGATACTGCTGTTAAACCAAGCGAGGCCGAAACGCAAAAACTGCGTCCCGACCTCATTGTCCTTACTGCTTTATGATATCTTTTGTGAATACGGATAAAAATCAAAAAGAGGTCAAAACGCGGCAAATGCCTGTCTTGACCTCATTGTCCATCAAATATTGATTTGTGTCCGACTGCTGATTTATGAACAAATTATATACGGAAAATATCAATATGTCAAGATACTGAATAAACAATTTAAACAGTTTTATTACGCTGATATAAGGCATAATAGACAAAGAACTAAGGTAACACCGCCGAGTTCTAAGTGCGGGATTGCGCAGTCGGATTTTTTGTCAAATTGGCTAAAAAGCGCAGGGAATACTTTTGTGTATTCCCGAGCATTTTTGGACGATTTGGCGGAAAATAAGCAAGCAAGCGCGTACTTAAGGCTTTAGCCGTGAACTCGGCAGTGTTGCCTTAATTTACCTCTAGGTTCATAACCTTCTCGTAATACCGAAGAACCTGCTGGGAGAACAGAAGCTGCTGGCGGACTCTGGGGCTACTCAAATCCGCGTCGATAAGTGACATTATCTTATTTATCTTATTTATAATTGTATTGCGGTGCATATAGGTCTCTTCCGCGGTTCTTGTAACATTGCAGTCGTTGAGCAAATAGGAGTGAAGTATGTCCTCAAGGTTGTTGTTGTGCTTTTTATCATATCTTATGATTTGCACTACCGCGGGGTGCATCAGATAGATAATATCGTCGTGCCCGAACTCCTCCACAAAGCGCTCCACGCAGAAATCGATTATGCAGTATTCGTTGTATTTCATCTGATTGTATATCCTGCCATCTCTCTCAACGTTCAGCTTTTTTGCGAGAGTGATGGTACGCTTTGAGAGAAGGTAATGTGTGCGGAGCATGGAGTAGTCGCGTGTATGTGTGCCTATGGACATGTGGGCATCGTGCTTTGTGAGAAAGGCGTTTACCCTGGGCTCGTCAAGCTCAAGGTTCAGCACCCTTTCGTCGTGGTACATAAGTATAACAGCCTCGCCGCCGCTCAGAGCAATTGTGCAGCCGGGGAAAAGCTCATTAAGCTGAAATATGATTTTCCCGTACTCCGCGTCGTCCCATTCCTGATTTTCGAAGCTGATAAGAAGAACGCGGACGAAAAGCAGGGCGGGATTTCTAAATTTATTAAGCTGGTCGTAGATTTCCGTTTTGCCGATATACTTCTTGTTTAAAATGTTCTGCCAGAACTTGCTGAAGCGGGAGGCGTCTTCCAGCAGTGTCGGGTCCGCCTTGGAGCTGAGCTTTGCCGAGAGAGTGTCGGCGGCAAGCTTGCCGAAGGCGTAGTCAAAGCTGACAGAGTCCTCATAGGCGATAATGAGATAAAAATCCAAGCTGCTGCGGTTTTGAAGCTGTCTGAAGTAAAGGGTAATCCCTGTTTCCTCGCAGTGGAATCTTAAAAAGCTTCCGCAGGGGGTGCAGGCCTTTTTGAATTCGGAAATCCATTTTTCGCTAAGCACTCCGTTTTCAAAAAAGTGTGTCATAACCCAATCGGAAACGCGTTCGCCTCCGCCCGCGGAGGTATATCTTTCTTCTTCCACAAGAAGGACGGAAGCTCCGGATTCATCTGCAATAAAATTGAGAATATCCTGAATGTTTGTGCCGGAACCGGATAAACGCTGAAATTCATTTTTCCAGTTTTCTATCTTTCGAAACATCCTGCTGAGCAGGTTGTAAAGCGCCGCAGAGGTCATGGTCGTTTGAATCAGGTTGAGGCTGAATTTGGAAACAAGCTCCTCGCCTAGAAGAGAGTCCGTATCCGAGGTGATCAAAAGCGCGCCGACTTCAATAACAGGCTCTTTGAGCAGAAACTGCTTTGCCGCAGAGGAGGGCGCGATATATACGGTATCGGCGCACAGCTGCGCCTGGTCATCCAGAATTTCAATCTTATCGGACAGCGGAACCGACACGACTATTCTGGAAGCCGCTATATTATTGCCTAATTGGCTGACAAGATATTGCAGGCTGGGCACTTTAAGCCACCCCTTCCGCGATTGTTATCGGCTAACTTTTAGCCATTATATATTATATGAAGCTGAAATTCCACAAGAAGTTTTAAGCTTCAAAAAACAACGCAGGTAAAGATTTAAACTTTGAAATATAAAAAGCTTTCAGATTAATTTCAGTATTTGATGCTAACATTTCCTCGGTTGGTATAATTTACATCCGTACGCACAATCAAATTGGAGGGGCAAAGTATGTTGTTAAAAAGCAAGCTAAAAAACAATTCGGAACACGAGCAGGAAGAAAAACCGTCGGTAAAGCTGCCTTTTTTTGGAAGAAAAAAGCAGGATCGGCAAAATGGTTTTAAAAAGTCAAAAAAGCTTACGCCGAAAAGAATAATTATTATGGTTTTAATAGTAGCCATAATCGGCAGCGGAGGCTACGGAGTTTTCAGGCTATTCTTCTATGAAGAGCCAAAGCAGATGATCACCGGCACTACGACGAAGGGCTCCTTGACGACGCTCATAGAGGGCTCAGCGACGACCACACCGACATCTTTCCAGAAGCTTACAATACCTGCTGACGGTACCGTAAGTAAGATTTACGTCTCCCAGGGAGACAAGGTCGCCGTGGGAGATGCGCTTTATACGATGGATACGACAGATCTGAACGCCGAGATCGCGGAGCTTGAAGCCACAATATCCGATTACGAAGCCGATCTATCGGACTGCTACCAGAATATAGCTGATTTGTCCGTTAAAGCGCCCTTTGACGGCAAGATACTTGATGTCAAAATAGAGGAGGGCAGCAAAATAAGTGCGAACGGCACTGTCGCAACGCTTGTGGACGACAGCAAAATGCTGCTTTCGCTTTACTTCAGCTACGCTTATAAGGACAGTATTTATGAGGGCATGAGCGCCAGCGTATCCGTTCCCGATTATATGACGGCCCTTGAGGGAACGGTTACGAGTATCGACTGGGTGAGCTATGTGTCCTCTGAAGGTGCGTCCTGCTTTAAGGTCAACATATCCGTAAATAACCCCGGCTCTCTGACGGCAGATCTTTCGGCCTCGGCAACCCTGTACTCCGACGGGGCGGAGATAAGCCCGGCGGAGTCGGGAACCCTAAAATATAACAAAACAAAAACGATAAGCACGGAGGTAAGCGGAACGGTATCCTCTCTCAAGGTTCAAAACTATTCCCGAGTTTCCTCCGGTGATACGCTTGCGGTCATTCTTAACGATGATTACGCAAAACAGGTGACTTCTCTAGAAAAGAAGATAGCCTCAAGCAAGGCGAGCCTGACCGAGAAGCAGGAAACCCTTGCTGACTGCTCTCCGAAAGCCACAGTCGCGGGTACGGTTATATACGTGAGAATCAAGGAGGGAGACGAGGTAACAAAGAGCAGCGCGGCCATGGCTATTTATAATACGGACACGATGGAAATATCGGCAGATATCAATGAGAGCGAAAATGAATATATATCTCTGGGCATGGAGGTAAGCATCGCAAAGTCCGGCTCTTCCGGCAAAACCTATACGGGTACGGTTACCGAAACAAGCCTTGAGGCGACCTCATCAAACGGTGTTGCCTACTTCCCGGTCACGATAACGATACCCAGCAAGGGAGAGCTGTCGGCCGGAATAAATGTTACATATTCGATAACCGCAGCACAGGCCAGCGACGTGATTCTCGCCCCCATCGCGGCACTTAAGAACACAAAGTACGGTACCTGCCTTTTTATCAAGGCTGATTCGAAGCCCGAAGACGCCGTTGACCTCGACGAAGGCGTTGTTCCCGACGGATATTACGCGGTGAAGGTTGAAACGGGACTTTCGGACGAAAGCAATGTGGAAATAAAAAGCGGTGTGAGCGAGGGCGTTACGGTCTTTGAGCAGTACATTTCAACAAGCAGCACTGCGGGAAGCGACACAACCTCCGAAAACTCCGAGAGCGCAACAACGCAGCAGCAGATGCCCCAAGGAATGCCGGGAGGTATGCCTGGCGGAAGCTCCAGCGGCGGTATGGGCGGCCCGAGGAGCTGATGCATATGTTGATTAGAGTCAGAGACGTATACAAAATATACAGCGAGGGCTGTGAAAATGAGGTGAGGGCTCTCGACGGCGTTTCACTTGATATAGATTACGGTGAGTATGTCGCCGTCATAGGAAGCTCAGGCTCAGGAAAATCAACCTTTATGAACATACTCGGCTGTTTGGATGTACCGACAAGGGGAGAGTATTTTCTAGAGGGCGTAAATGTCAAGGAGCTGACGGACGCTGACCTTTCGCGTATACGCAGCCTTAAGGTGGGCTTTATCTTTCAGGGCTATAACCTCATATCCACCCTTAACGCCTATGAAAATATCGAGCTTCCGCTTGTATATCAGAATGTTCCCGTGCATAAAAGACGGGACGCTGTATACGAGGCGCTTGAGAGGGTAGGGCTAAAGGAAAGGGCTTTTCATTATCCCTCGCAGCTCTCCGGAGGACAGCAGCAAAGAATAGCAATCGCCCGCGCTATAGCGACAAAGGCTCCTATAATGATGGCGGACGAGCCGACGGGCGCACTCGATTCAAAAACCGGAGTGCAGATAATGGAGACGCTTGAGGAGCTCAACAAAAGCGGCAGCACAATCATTCTCATCACCCATGACAACAATATCGCGGCTAAGGCAAAAAGGGTGGTAAGGCTGAGCGACGGCTTGATAATAAGCGATAGCCTGAAGGAGGTGGCCGCCATATGAATATGCTCCAGTCATTTAAGATGGCCATAGCGACCATCCGAATAAACAAGGTGCGCTCCTTCCTCACGATGCTCGGTATCATTATAGGCGTAACCTCGGTAATCGGACTTGTGTCGGTTATGCAGGGCTACAACGCCGATTTAACTCAATATTACGAAAAGATGGGCGTTAATAAAATATCGGTAACCATGAATATGTACAAATTCAGCGACTCAGTAAAAATGTACGACGAGCTCTATGAGTACATCAACAAGGATATCAGCGACCTTGCCAGCGGGGTATCTCCCGCGACAACAACCTCGGGCACTATCCAGTACGACGGTGGCATGCTTGAAGACACCTCGACGGTTTATCTCGGGAACGAGCAGTTTTCAATCTGCAACAACTATGACCTGAAGGACGGCCGCGACATTTCGTATATGGACGTACAAAACGCAACATTGTCTGTGTAGTCGGCAGTTATATCGTACAGGAATTATTCGGTTACAAAGACCCGATAGGGGAGACAATCTACTTTAACGGCCTACCGCTTAAGGTCGTCGGTGTCTATTATCAGAAGGACGGCACAACTGAATCCTCGATGGACGACGCAATAGTCATGCCGTATACGCTTAACAAGGAAGTGCTCAGTACGGTAGCGGTCTCCAGCTACACCGTAAAAGCTATGGACGCTACATCTATGACTGCGCTTTACGCAAAGCTCAATGCCTTCCTTGACGCGAAAGTCGACGACACAATGGGCAAGTTCAAGCTGACCAACGAAAACACCGAGATGGAGGCAAGCGACGACGAAACGGCCTCTCTGAGCCTAGTGCTCGGCGCGGTTGCAAGCATAGCGCTGCTGGTCGGCGGCATCGGAATAATGAACATAATGCTTGTGACAGTAACGGAGCGCACAAGGGAAATCGGCATAAGAAAGGCCATCGGAGCAACAAGAAAGGCGATAATAACGCAGTTCTTGATAGAGTCGGGCATGCTTTCGGCTCTAGGAGGAATAATCGGCATTATTTTGGGCTTTATTGTAACTCTGATCGTCGGAAAAGCCATGTACGATATGATACTGGTGCCGATGGCATGGATAACCTGTGCATCCTTCGTGTTTTCGATAGCGATAGGGATCGGCTTCGGGCTTTATCCAGCCATAAAGGCTTCAGGACTTCAGCCGGTCGTAGCACTTCGTGCAGATTAATATGGTTTAAAGGGAGAGAAAACGGCAAATGAAGAAAATACTGAGTTTTGTTCTTACGGCGGCAATATGCTTTTCGTTCATAGCGGTGGCTCCGAGCGCTGAGGCCTACTCGGTCAGCGAGGACGACGCAAATGAATCCGCCGCGATACTTCAGATGATGGGCGCGATGCAGGGCGACGGCAGCGGATATCTTGACCTCGGCGGCACCCTGACTAGGGCACAGTTTTGCAAAATAGCGGTGGTAATGATGGGGCTATCCGCTAAGGTTTCGCAGTACGCAAGCTTCACGATTTTTCCGGACGTCCCGTCAACCGCGTGGGAAGCAGGTTATGTAAACCTTGCGGTGCGGAGCGCGGGCATAATGACGGGTTATCCTTCCGGCTATTTCGGGCCGGAGGACGTGATAACCTATGGCCAAGCCGTCACCGTTCTGATGAGAATACTGGGCTATGAAAGCTCGGATGTGGGCGCGAAATGGCCCGACGACTACATAAACAAGGCTGCGGAAGTGGGGCTTACGGACGGAGTATCAAGCTACGGAAGCTCTGCAATTACAAGGGGAGAGGCGGCGATACTTTTCGCAAATACGCTGACCTGTGAGGTGAACGGCACGGACAACGCCTACTCGTCCACGATATCGGGAGCTAAAACCATTGAAAACGTCTTTTTTGTAAGCGGAAACGCAACAACTGACAGCGGTCTCACAGGAGCCGTGGAGGTGGCAGGCGCGATTTCGGGCACATATCTAAAGGTCAACAGTGTGCCATCCTCCCTCATAGGCAAGTTCGGCACCCTTGTCCTGAATTCGGCCGGAAAGGCGCTTGTGTTTATACCGGATGCCGAAGGAAGCACAACGACCTCAACAGTAAGCGATACAACCGGATCTTATATTACCTGCGCGAACGGCACGAAAATTTCGATGTCCTCATCGCCTGTCTTTTATATGGACGGTGAAAAATCAGACTATTCCGACGAATGGTATAACATCGAAAAGGGCATGGCGGTTTCGGCCTATTACTCCGACGGAGGAACGGTTCAGTACGTTCTTGTAACCTCCTCAGGCTCAAGCTCGGACATAACCGCAATAGCAACCTCAAGCGGCTTTTCCTTCCCCTCCTCCGCCAAGATCTATAAAAACGGATGTGAAGCAGAGTCATCCGATGTCTGCGCCTATGACGTAATATCCTACACCTCGGGCTCCTCCGTTTACAATGTATCGGATAAAAAGATAAGCGGAAGGTATGACGACGCTTATCCAAACGACGACACACCAAGCACGGTCACCGTGCTCGGAGCGGAGTTTGAAGTGCTCGACAGCGCGGTTTCCTCACTTTCAAATTTCAGTGTCGGGGATAGTTTTACTCTTCTCTTGACATCTGATAATAAGGTGGCAGGAGCGGTTTCAACAAGCACTCTGAGTGTGAAGAATATTGGAATCGTTACCAGTGCCTCCTCGTCAAAGGTTACGCTGAAGCTGGTAAACGGCATTACGGTGAGCGGAAAAACAAACGATACAGACGCCGAGAACTATAATAAAATGCTGTTTTCCGTAAGCTCCTCCGGAGATGGCTACGTCAGTCTTGCAAACATTACCGAGCAGTCTGTGTCCTCAACTTTGAATCTCAGCGAAAAAACGCTCGGCAGCGCAAAGCTCTCTCCGTCTGTTAAAATTATCGACTGGATAGTAGACGGTAACGCAGTCGAGGTAGATATCGACGACATCACGACCAAATCTATATCTGGATCAAAAATCTATTATGCGGCGTATGACGCAGCAAATAATGTCACACTCATCGTGCTCAGAGACGCGACGGGAGACGCCTACAGCTACGGCTATATAGAGACGGGCTCGAAAACGACCATTTCCGGAAGCTTTTCCGTGACAAACAGTACGGTGACCTTGACAAATTCCGAAGGCTCGTCGACGGTTCTTGGGAATTCGGAGCTCTACTCAGGAATGTACGCTGGTATTTCTCTGAACAAGAGCGGGAATCTGGGCAGCTATGTAAAGCTAACAAAGGCGGTAGGTATAGGGCGCTCTGATTTTACAGAGGATGTCTACGGAAACATTTATGTAAATGTTGATGGCGAGACAATACCGGTCAGCGCAGATGTGCAGGTGTACGTCGAGAGCATCGACAGCTGGACGACAGTTGCCAGCGCCCGTTCCCGCTCCGACAGCCTCACGGTATACTATGACACCGATAAGGGCTGCAAAATCCGCGTGATTACAGCGGACTAAGCGTCTAGGGGGAATCCAATTCCCCCTAGATACGCGGCTAAAGCCGCGATACCCCCGGTCGCGCACGATTTGCGCGGGCTGTGGTATTTTTCCGGGA